>JBCCHD010000006.1 GCA_039028935.1 Pseudomonadota bacterium
ACACTGGCCAAGCGCTATGCGGTCGCGGGCAGTTCATGGCTACATGTGGTCAACCTTGATGGCGCGCGAGAAGGCGGCACAATCGACTATGCTCTGCTTCGATCACTGTGCCAAATTCACGGCCTGCATGTGCAGTGCGGGGGTGGATTGCGCTCTGCTCAGAGCATTCAGCGTGCATTACAGATCGGCGTCGAGCGCGCCGTTGTGGGCAGCCTGGTCGTGAGTGATCCAGGTGCGCTCAAAACGTGCTTAAGCGATTACGGCGCCGAACACATCACGCTAGCCCTGGATGTTCGAATCGTTGACGGCGAGCCGCGTTTGGCCATTAACGGTTGGCAGGAACAATCAACGGTCACCCTGTGGGCAACGCTCGACGAGTACGCCAATCTGGGCCTAAGCGATGTGTTGTGCACGGACATCTCGCGCGATGGCGCCATGCAGGGACCCAATGTTGAACTGTATGCTGAATGTGTTGAACGGTATCCGCAGATCGACTTTCAAGCGTCAGGCGGCGTTCGAGGCATTGATGATCTTCACGCACTCAGCGACGCCGGCGTCGCTGGCGCAATTGTGGGTCGCGCACTCTACCAACGCCCGAAACTACTCGAAGAGGCACGGTCATTCTTGCCAAACGCATAGTTCCCTGCCTCGATGTGAAAGATCAGCAGGTGGTAAAGGGTGTCGCCTTTCGAAATCACGAGGTGGTCGGTGACATTGTCGAGCTCGCCAAATACTACAGCGACGAAGGCGCCGACGAACTCGTTTTTTATGACATCACGGCAAGCCCGGCCGGTCGATCGGTATCGCTCGACTGGATTGAGCGTGTCGCTCGTGTGATTAACATTCCTTTTTGTGTTGCCGGTGGCATTCGCTCCGTCGAGGCGGCCGAGCGTGTGCTCAATCATGGCGCCGATAAAATTTCGATCAATACGCCCGCACTTGAAGACCCCGACTTAATTGACGCGCTTGCCACGCGGTTTGGTTCGCAGTGCGTCGTGGTTGGCATCGACAGTCATCTGATCGATCACACCTATAGCGTCTATAAAAACACCGGCGATCCGTCGCGGACTGAACAGGTTTCACGTGACAGCGGCGAGTGGCTGGATGAGGTTCAAGCACGTGGCGCAGGTGAAGTGGTTCTTAACTGCATGAGCCATGATGGGGCGCGCACTGGCTTTGACATCGAGCAGCTAACGGCCATGCGTGCGCGCTGCGCTGTGCCACTCATCGCGTCAGGCGGCGCTGGTACAAAGCAGCACTTTGCCGATGTGTTTAATCAATGTGATGTCTCCGGCGCGCTCGCCGCCAGTGTGTTTCACAAAAAGCAAATCCGAATTGCGGATCTAAAATCTTTTCTCTCGAAAAACAGCGTGACCATACGATCATGAATACCGACCTACCAACACTCGACTGGGAAAAAATGAACGGCCTGATTCCGGCCGTCGTGACACACTATCTGACCGGCAAGGTGCTCATGGTGGCATGGTGCAACGAAACCGCCGTGCAACACACACTGGAATCCGGTGACGTGACGTTTTACAGCCGAAGCCGACAAGCGCTGTGGACGAAGGGCGAGACGTCGGGACACACGCTCAAACTTGTCTCGCTGCGCACCGACTGTGACCGGGACACGCTGCTTATCGATGCGCTTCCGGCCGGACCCGTTTGCCATACGGGCACGTCCACATGTTTTGATACGCCCAATCCCCTGACTGGCGCCGGATTTCTGGGCGAACTCGAACGCATTATCGACGAGCGTAAGCGCGCGCCGGCCGAGGGCAGTTATACCGCGCGACTATTGTCACAGGGCCACGCCAAAGTGGCTCAAAAGGTGGGCGAGGAAGGTGTGGAAGTGGCACTTGCCGGCGTACAGTCCGATCGCGCGGCGCTGATTGGCGAGAGCGCCGATCTGGTGTATCACCTGCTGGTCTTACTGTCGGCCCACGAGGTGCCCTTTGACGCCGTACTCAGCGAACTCAACCGTCGTCATACACAACCCCGCGAGCGCTCCGCGTGAACGTCGACTGTTCCTACAAGCAGTCGAGGTAGCGCTTTACGGTCTCTGACAAGCCATACTGGAGCGCATCCGAGATCAAGGCGTGTCCGATCGACACTTCGAGAATGCCTGGAATCTGCAAGAAATCACCTAAGTTTAGACGATTCAGATCGTGGCCCGCGTTCACGCCCAAGCCAATTTCTTGGGCGGCAGCGGCCGCCGCGGCGTATCGACTTAAGACTTTATCGTGATCCGACGTGTTGTGCGCGATGGCGTAGTCTTCGGTGTACAACTCCACACGGTCTGCACCCAGTCGCTTGACCAGCTCCAGTTCGTCCGAATCGGGGTCCATAAACAAACTCACGCGGCACCCTAACTCTTTGAGGTCGCCGATCGCACGTTCAAGGCGATCCCGGTGACGGGCAACGCGCCAACCCTGGTTCGATGTAATTTGATCAACACTGTCGGGCACCAGCGTGGCCTGCGCGGGTCGCACTTCTCTGACGAGTGATAAAAACCCAGGATAGTCGCCCAGCGCACCCTCAAAGGGGTTGCCTTCAATGTTGTATTCCACGGTTACCGCATCCGCAATCGCCCGTACATCATCCGGCCGGATGTGTCGAAGATCGGGTCTTGGGTGTACGGTGATGCCGTGCGCTCCCTGATCGATGATGGTTTGCACAGCCCACAAAATATCGGGATCGTTGCCCCCACGCGCGTTGCGCAACCAGGCAATTTTGTTGACGTTTACACTCAGCGCGGTCATGCCCGAAGCATAGCCCAAAAAGAGAGCGAGTACCTCACTCAACCCATGAGAAATTGTGATGCGAGCAACGCCTCTTTATCCTCAGCGTCCGCGATGCCACACGCGCCCTAAATGCGCCTCACACCACCCCGCGACGCGGGTAGGCGTCGCGGGGCGATGTGACGAAACGCGCCAGCTCTTCGGCACGCGTAATGATTGGATAGCGATCGCTTACAGCTCGTAGCCGCGCTCACCATGAAGCGCAAGGTCGAGACCTTCCGTTTCGTTTTCGTCCGAAACGCGAAGGGGTATGACAAAGCCGATCAATTTCAATAGCACCCAGGTCAACACCCCACACCAAACCAACGTTGCAAGACAGCCGATGGCCTGAACGCCCAGCTGACTGCCAATCGAGACGCCTTCATCTAAACCCAGTCCTCCGAAGACCTTGGCGGAGAACACCGCCGTGAGTAACGTCCCTAAAAACCCGCCTACTCCGTGCACTGGAAACACGTCAAGCGAGTCGTCGATCTCGAGTTTTCGCTTGATGAATTGGGTCGCGAAGTAACACACGACCCCCGCGGATAAGCCGATCGCCATGGCGCCCATCGGTCCCACATAGCCTGACGCTGGCGTGATGGTGCCGAGTCCGGCCACCATGCCGGTCACAATGCCGAGCACGCTGGGCTTGCCGTGGCGGATCCATTCCATCGCCATCCACGCCAACGACCCGCCAGCTGCACCCAAGTGCGTCACCAACATGGCCATGCCCGCACCATACCCCGCCGTCAGCGCACTGCCGGCATTAAAGCCAAACCAGCCCACCCAAAGCATCGCTGCCCCGGTGACGGTCATGGGCAAATTGTGCGGTGGCATCGGTTTGCGCGGGAACCCACGACGATTTCCGATCATGAGCGCCGCCACTAGGGCAGCCACCCCGGCGTTGATGTGCACCACTGCACCACCGGCGAAATCGCGAAAGCCCATTTCCGCGAGCCAGCCACCACCCCATACCCAGTGGGCCACCGGAATGTACACAACAAACAGCCAAAGGACTGAAAACAGAAGCAGCGCGGAAAAACGCATACGCTCGGCCACCGCACCGACAATCAGAGCAGGCGTAATCACCGCAAAGGTCATCTGAAACATCACAAATACGGTTTCAGGAATCGAGCCAGACGGCGTTTCCAACCCCACACCGTTCAGAAAGGCCTTCGCCAAATCACCGATGTACGCGCCGGAACCTGAAAACGTCAGCGAATAGCCGGCAAGGACCCACGCGAACGACATCACGCAACACAACGCAAAACACTGCATGAGTAACGATAAAATGTTGTGATTGCGAACAAGGCCACCATAAAACAACGCCAGCCCGGGCAACGTCATAAAGAGCACCAATGCGGACGACGTCAGCATCCAGGCGGTGTCACCACTGTCAATTCCGGCGTCCGCCATAACTGCGATCGGCATGGCGGCCAGCCCCATAAGAAAAACTTTTAACCCTCTATTCACCGCGATCCCCATTTGGTCTGCACACAAAAAGAGCGCCGATTGTGGTCAATTGATGCCACTGCATCAAGTTGGGGCGGTTATTCCGGGCCGCGTCTTTTTGGGTCAACATTCTGCACCAATATAGTGCGTTATTAAAGTCGAACTCACCTTAATACTAGCTGCTTATGCGCTGTAATTGCTTACTTTGTTTGATTCGATTATGTGAGTGTGTCGACAGATCGAAAATCCGCTGGATGACTGCACCAAATCGGGGACTTCAAGAGCGCTATGTCAGTGCGCACACTGCGCACCGGTGCCCTGCGTGCGCATGATGATTCGGTTAATACCGACTAATTTTGACCGACCGTCTTACGGTAAGCGCGCCGAGCGAGGTACCTGTGCGGTCGCAGGTAAGGGTGCGACCGCTTCGCGACATGGCCCGTATTGGTCGTCACACGCCGAAAGGCAGAATGGGCCGATTAGGGCACCCAGGCCGGCTGAATACTGAGACGAGTTTGGGAGGGAGAAAGCGAGACGAAATGGTGGGCCGTGTTGGGCTCGAACCAACGACCAACGGATTAAAAGTCCGGTGCTCTACCAACTGAGCTAACGGCCCGTTTCGCTTCAGAGAGCGGCATAATACCCCACTTTGGGTAAAAAACAAGACGATTCGGAGACTTATCGATAGCGCGTTGGGTCGCTCACCCCAGCATCCACAAACCCTTGTTTCCGCAAGCGACACGAGTCACACACACCACATGCCGCGCCGTCTTCGCTTGCCTGATAACACGAAACGGTCAGCGCGTAGTCCACGCCCAAGGCCATGCCGCGCTGAATGATCTGTGCCTTAGTAAGATCGATTAGCGGCGCCTCGATTTTTACCGACTGGCCCTCGACAGCCGCTTTGGTCGCCACATTCGCAAGCCGCTCAAATGCCGTAATGAATTCAGGTCGACAGTCCGGATAACCTGAGTAGTCAACGGCGTTTGCACCGATATAAATGTGCTGTGCATCCAGCGTCTCCGCATAGCCTAGCGCCAGCGCCAACAATACCGTGTTGCGGGCCGGTACATACGTAATCGGGATTCCCGTCGCCTCCTGCTCCGGGACCGCGATTGACGCCTCAGTCAACGCTGAGCCACCAATTGCGGTAAGGTCCACGCCGACCACCTTGTGACCGCTCACCGAAAACGCTCGTGCCAATGCTCGTGCCGCGTTGAGTTCAGCTCGATGTCGTTGGCCGTAATCCACCGACATCGCGAAGCACTCGTGTCCAGCATCTGAGGCCATCGCGAGGGCTGTCGCCGAATCCAGGCCACCCGAAAGCAGCACAACCGCGCGAGGAATATTGGATGAAGTCATTGATGTTACCCCCACCTGAGTGCAGGTAAGACTAACGCCATTTTGTCCGCATGTCCCGACCTAATAAAAAGCGGTATTAGAAAACAATACGAACAGATAGAACGTCGAAATGTAGAATCAAAGGAGCGAATTCTGGAACCACTCAATGAGTGAGACGCCACTTAGACAAACATGTTCGGGTAACACCCTTGGAACACTGCTCTTTCTAGGGCGCCGCGCCGCTTGGCCCTGGCGGCTGTTGAAAATAGTTGGCTAGAATCGAAAAATCGACAAAATTGAGCGTACCATCGCCATCGAGATCAAGATCACCCGAGCTATTCATACCAAAGCTCGGCGTCCAGGCGACAATGTCAAGAAAGTTCACAACCCCATTGTTATCGAAATCCGGATCGCATTGGTTCCCAAAGCCATCACCGTTGGTATCGCGCTGATCCGCATTTGCGACCGTCGTGCAGTTATCCAGCGAGTCGATGACGCCGTCCGAATCAACATCCGACAGCTGCGCATCGAGAGCATAAGTATACGCAAGCCCATTCGGATTGACGCCCCACGCGCCAACCACCGCATCTGAGCCACTTAGGGCAAGGCTACTCGCATAGTTATCGCCGTTTTCGGCATCTTCAGCATTAAATTTCTGCACCTCCGACCAGCTCCCATTAACGAGATTAAAGAGGTAGAACGCGCCAGTAGAAACCGACACATCATCACCACCAACAGGCGTACCAATGATAAGAGTGTCTCCGTCAAATCCGATGGAGCGACCAAATTGATTACCGTTTTGACCATCAGACGCGGTGATTTTTGACGATTCAATCCAGTTGGACCCACTGCCGGTAAAACTGTAAACCGTTCCCCCAAGCATATCTGGACTCACATTATTAGTGTTTCCGTAAAACAGCGACCCTGCTCGAAGCACCACGCTGCTAATACCGGCACCCTGCGTTAGCGGCGCATCACTAGCGACCAGATTGGCCTGTTGACTCCAGACGTCCGCCACACGCGCAAACACGTAAATGGAACCTGTAGATTCACCATTTTCGTCAGTTCTCGACGTAATCGCGAGTGAATCTTGATCCAAACTGACATCCCGACCGAACTGTGCATTTTCGGATGGCGTAGTGGCGACCAATTTTTGCTGTTCTGTCCAAACACCATCTGTACGTGTAAACACGTAAACCGCACCCACGTTTTGCATGAGGCTCGGCGACTCTTCTAGCCGGGCGCCCACAACGAGTGTGTCGCCGTCTAATGACAACGACGTTCCAAATGCATCCCCAAGGCCCGCACTGTCGGCGTCGCTCGCCACCAGCACTTGTTGCTCGACCCATGTGTCACCTTGACGTGCATACACATACACAAAACCACAGTTCATGAATGCGCCAACGCCTTCGCATTGAGATTCCGCACCAACCGCGATCGTGTCATTGTCTACTGCAACAGTAAGCCCGTAACTTAATTCGCCCTCAATAACTTGCTGCTCGGTCCAATATCCACCTGTATTGACAAAGACAGTGACGTAACCATTAGCCCCGACGACGGAAGTATCGCCATCAATCGCTACATCGATCCCATATCCCTGTCCACTCGATGGGAAAGGATTGCGAAGTGTTGTAATCGGTGCGGGCATCGGCGTAATGGTTTCGGTCATCAAAACGCCTGAGTTCGATTCGAACGTGACACCCTCTGGCAAGACAAATCGTGTAATCAAAGAATCACGGAAATCGATGGTGCCTCCAAAAGAGCCGCCGACTCCGGTCGAAACCGTGAGACCGTATACCTGGCCCGCATTGACCGTGGTATCAAGAACGATCTGATCAAATGGCAGCGCCAAGTCTCGAATACCTCGGCTGACGGTCGCGCCGTTAAAGTTAATGGTTGAATTCCAAAATGAACCACCTGCCACGCAACTTAAATCACCATTAAAGCAATCAATCAAACCTGCCGTGTCCATCACAATTTGAATGTCTGCTGACGTTTCGCCGTTAGGAAAATTAAAACACACATAGTCAGAAAAATTACCGCCAGCACCGGCGTAGGAATTTGTAGCGGTGGGCGACGTGGTAACGAAAAAACCGATCGCGCCGGTCCGCAAACTTGCCGAGGCGATGGCTTGAGAATTATTGGCAAAGCCCGTATCAAGCGAAAAGAATTCGGAATCCTGTGGATCGCCGCCAGAAGCTGTGCTGTTGAAGCTAAGCACAACCGGGTCCGGCTGATTAAGTGCACCCGCTTGTACACCACCGGTTAGGTAGCTGGCGCCAACAAACCCTGGATCCGGATCACACTGACCCAGCGCAGTGAGTTGGCAAAACAACAACCCAATTACAAGCAAACTTCGCTGCAACACCATATTTTGTCCCCCAGACATATTCTTGTTATTGACCCAGCTTACTGAGTCTTGAACGTCATTTGCAATGCCCCATTTCCGCCGGTTCGCCGTAACGACGACCATAGAATCCTAGATAGTTGAGAGAGCTCACAATTTTCGACTGGGCCGTTGACATTTTGGTGGCGTTCTAACGCATTAAGTCAATCCAAACACACCGTTGACGCCATTGAGCCGTACCCACACTCCAAATATTAGAGCGCTGCATAACACGACGTTGCGTCTTCTTGTCTAACGCCCCGGTTCGTCGTCCCATAGAATTTTGTGCAGCTGCAACTGGAATCTCACTGGCAAGGCATCAGCGACGATCCAATCGGCTAACTGCTGATGCGGAAGTTGATTAAAGCTCGCAGAAAACCACACGGTGCTCCGATCGGTGAGATTATGCCTCTCGATAAACGCCACGGACCAGTCATAGTCGTTGCGGTCACAAATCACGAACTTAATTTGGTCGTGAGGCGAAATGAAATCAAGATTCTCGAGTCGGTTGCGCGATTCTTCACGTGATCCCGGTGTTTTAACATCGAGCACCTTGCTACAGCGCGGGTCGACACGGCTGACGTCCATCGCACCGGAAGTCTCCAGTGACACCTTGAAGCCTTCGTCGCACAGCCGAGAGATTAGGCCGATCACGTTTTGTTGTGCGAGCGGCTCGCCGCCCGTCACGCATACATGGCGGACACCAAATTGATTAACCCGATCGAGTATCTCGTCGAACCCATGCCACTCACCGCCGTGAAACGCGTACTCCGTGTCGCAGTACTGACAGCGCAATGGACAACCGGTCAGACGCACGAACACCGTCGGCCAGCCGGCATCGAGCGCCTCGCCTTGCAGTGAACAGAAGATTTCGGTCAGGCGCAAACGTTGCGCCGCCGGCAGGTCGTCGCGTTGCATTCGTATCTCGGTTGCCTGATGCGCCACCGCGGCGCGTTGATTAGCGGCCTTCGCCTGCCATTTGCTGTAGGCGCTGTTGCGCTAAGCGTGCCGGCGTGGTGTCCGGATAATTGGCAACAACCGCCTCCAGTGCGCTGCGGGCTTCGCCATAGGCACCCAGCTCATATTGACAGTAGCCGGCTTTCATCCAGGCATCCGCCACTTTGGCACTGTTTGGAAAGTCTGTAATGACCTTTTGAAACTGAGCTAAGGCCGACTCGAAATCGCCCGTGACGTAGTGTGCTTCGGCCAACCAAAAGTTCGCGTTGTCGGCAAACGTGCTGCCTGGGTAATTTGTCGTGAACTCGCTAAACGCCGTTTTCGCTTCGTCGTAGCGCCCGTTCTTCAAAAGATCAAACGCCGCTTCGTAGCTTTGGCGATCAGATCCCGCCGCGAAAGCCGAGTTAGCGCCCGCAACATTGACACTCGGGAAAGCGCCTCGTCCCTGCTCCAACTTGGCAATACGACCATCAAGGTCCAAATACTGCGTGCGTTGGCGCTTGGCCACGGCTTCGTTCTCAAATTGCACCTGCTCCGCCGTACCCCGCACCGAGCGCATGTCTTCTTTTAACTGATCAAGCTGGCCTTGCAGCCCCACGAGACTTTGGTTATTCACCACCCGCTCGATCGCCACCAGTCGGTCTTCAAGCTCATTGAGTTTGAGTAGAACCGGATCGGGTTCGGGCGTGGTGGCGCAGCCGCCGAGTGCGAGTGTGGTGCCTAATGTAAGCGCGGTCAGTAAACGGGTTGCACGGTATGGCATGACAAATCCTGTCGTCGAATCTTAAAAACAAACAAAGCGCCAGAGCTCGCGAGAACTCTGGCGCTTTTCAATCTCAATCGATTAGTTGTACACCAACTCAACGCGGCGGTTGAGTTGCCATGACGATTCGGTGTGACCGGAATCGAGCGGCTTCTCTTCGCCATAGCTGATCGTGGACAACTGATCGGCACCCGCGCCTTGGAGCGCGAGGTTGCGACGGACCGTTTGGGCGCGACGCTCGCCAAGACCAATGTTGTACTCTCGCGAACCGCGCTCATCGGCGTGGCCCTCGAGTCGCAATTTCGATCCTGGGTTTTCTCGCAGGAAGCGTGCGTGTGCGGCCACCACTTTCTGATCTTCAGGGCGCAAGTCGCTGCGGTCGAAGTCGAAAAAGAGTGTACGAATTTTAAGCAATTCCTCGTAGGAATTCGGGTCAACCGGCTTAGGCTCGGCGGGCTTGGCCACTTGCGGTGCTGGTTTCGGCGCCGGTTTCGGCTTCGGCTTCATGACCTGTGGTTCGGGCGCGGGCTCCTCGACCACCTGTTGGGTCGACTGACACCCGAACAGCGCGACTGAAAGGACCAGTACCAGGCTTGCGATTTTCGTGTTCATGTAGTTACTCCAATTTGGTGGATCGAGTCATGTGCCCCCCATGGACGCGCTGACCGCCAAACACCGACACATTATAGTGATATTTCAGCTAAAAAATAGGATTGTTACGTGCTTAATTGGTTTCGAGCGGAAACGGCGACCAGACCGGTTCCCGCACCGACGTGCCTTTCGAATTCAACTCTCGCTTCACCTGCCCGTCGGACGATACGGTCGCGAGCCCGCCGAGACGTCCCCGGCTGGTCGCATAGATCAGCACCGCCCCGTTGGGCGCGATGCTGGGCGATTCATCCAAACGCCCATCACTGAGCAGGGTCAGGCCACCGGTGATCAGATCAACTCGGCCAATTTGATACTGTCCGTCATTCTCATGAACGACTGCCAGACTCCGCCCGTCCGGCGCCACACGCGGGCGCGCGTTGTAACGGCCCTCAAATGTAATTCGACTGGGGTTGCCCCCGGCGACCGGCACCGAATAGATCTGCGGGCCGCCGCTACGATCGGAATTGAAGTATAAAGTCTGCCCGTCCATTGACCAGGCGGGTTCCGTATCAATGGCACTCGAGCGGGTAATTCGATTGAGTTCTTGGGTATTCAAGTCCAGCGTATACACATCCAGATTGCCCGTTCGGCTCGACAACGTCAGCGCCAGCATTTGACCGTCGGGTGAAAAGGCCGGCGCGCCGTTGACGCCTTGTCGCGCCGAGACGCGAGTCGCCGCCCCAGAATAAATATTGCGGATGTAGATCGCCGAGCCGCCTTCCTCAAAAATCACGTAGGCCAGTTGTTCGCTATCGGGTGACCAGGCCGGGGACATAATCGGTTCACGCGCACGCACGACGGTTTTGGCATTCTCGCCATCCGCATCGGCCACGACCAATTCAAAGTCACCCGCCTCAGATTGTGTGACATAGGCGATCCGCGTCGAAAAGATGCCACGCTGACCCAGCAACGCCTCGTAGATTTCGTCGGCGATAAAATGCCCGGCACTGCGCATTCGATCAGCCCGCGCCTTTACGATCTGGCTTGCCAACCGCTCGCGCTTGACCACGTCAAACAGCGAATAGCGAATGTCTACCATGCCACTCTGACTGGGCAGTATTTTGCCGATCACAACAAATTCCACACCCAGCAAACCCCAGTCATCCAGGTCTACTTCGTAGTCGTCAGTGGGTTGCTCCAACATATTACGGCGAGGAAACGGCAGAAAGCGACCGGTGCTCGACAGGTCGTCTTCAATCACCTGGGCCACATCTTCAGCCAGCGCGGTCCCACCTTCCCAGCCAAACGGCACGATTGCGATGGGTGTGGGGTCGGTGACACCCGATGTAATCACGAGCTCCAGCGCGCCTTGGCCGTGACTAATCGATGCCAGCCCCATTAGGTAAATACCCACCAACACCTGTTTCAGTCGTCGCGTCATTCTCTTCACTCTCAATTCGTTCACTGTGGACTCACGTGTGTCCTACTGGTCATACAAGGCACGATCCTGCCGAAATTACACGCCATTCAGGTAGGGCTATTTAGCCACAATCTGCGCCAAAAATCTCAACTTGTCCGGTGCTTTATCTATTCTGCTCAACCACTTGCCGATCACGTAATCACGACTTTGGCTCAAACCGGAACACCAGATTACGCTCAAACAATGTGGGGTCGGCCGGCTCGGGCAGCGGTGAGGCTTTGAAAACCGCATTCTCAATCGATCGCTGCACGACGGCGTCGCCGTTGCATTCAACAATTTCAACCGTCGCCACCTCGCCGCCCGGCAGTTGAGACGCTTTAACTGTGCACGATAAGCCTTCCCCCGCACTGGGTGGGCGGTTCCAGTTCCGCTCAACTTTGGCCACGATCTGCGCGATATATTGAGCGAGCAAGCCGTTATCGACCGCCTCGGTGCGCTGTTGTTCCAACCCCATACTTCGACGCATTTCCTCTTCACGCGCCATCTGCTCCCGCAACTTACGCGCCGCTTCAGCTTGGCGCGCCGCCTCGGCCGCCTTTTCTTTCGCGATGCGTTCGCGCTCTTTACGCGCTTCTTCTGCCTTTTCTTTGGCGATGCGCTCGGCCTCGGCCTTTTCTCGTTCCCGCTGCTCTGCCTCTGCTTTTTCTTGAGCCAACCGCTCGGCTTCGGCCTGTTCTGCCGCCAATCGATCGGCCTCTGCTTTCTCTTTTGCCAAACGCTCCGCGTCGGCGCGTTCTTGTTCGCGTCGTTCGCGCTCGACTCGCGCGGCCTCCTCCGCCTCGGCCTGCTTTTCTCGTGCAATGCGCTCTTGCTCCGCTTGCTGCTCCTCGCGTGCGATTCGTTCCGCCTCCTCACGTTCGCGTTGCTCCGCTCGCGCTTGCGCGTCACGCTGGCGCTGGGCTTCACGCTCCGCTTCTTCTTTGGCCAGGCGCTCACGCTCGAGCTCCGCCGGGGTCGGCCCGTCGGGCTCCTCGAGCGGCACCAAATCGAGTTCACCTGGATCGATCATGACCGCCTCCATGACCGGTCCGGATGGCAGGGGTGGACGCACGGTCGGTCGCAACGATGGCCCAAAGACCATCAATGCTACGAGCGCAGCGTGAAACACGAGCGAGACTACCCAGGCGGTTTTGCTCGGTCCGTTCACGATGGATCTCGTCGGGGTTGTTTCATTGGTGGGGCCCACTCGGTGCGCTCAACGGGATCCGTTTACTCAGGTAGATCCGCTACGCGATCGGGTGGATCGGTGATAAACCCGACTTTTTTAGCGCCAGCGCTCTGCAAGAGAACCATGCCGGCCACCACGTCACCGTAGGCGACGCGATGATCCGCGCGAACCAACACGGGAATGGCCGGGTTAGTGTTCATCACTTTGCGGGCGCGATTGCGCACTTCGAGCTCATCAATAGGCTGATCCTCGTCTTTACCGACGCTCAAATACATGCGGCCGTTGGCATCGATCGACAGGACCAGAGGATCATTGTTGTCCAGCAATTCGTCGCTAATCGGCTCCGCGTCGGCACTCGGCAACTCCACCTCGACGCCCTGCGTCAGGAGCGGCGCCGTCACCATGAAAATGACCAGCAAAACCAGCATCACATCAATATAGGGCACGACGTTAATGTCGCCCATCACCCTGCGTTTACTACGTGCCATCAGAGACTCCTATTGCGCTTTCCGCTGTTGGGCGTAGCGCTGAAGAATGCTGGAAAACTCTTCCATGAAGGTTTCAAACCGACTTTCTAATCGATCGACTTGATCGGCATAGCGGTTATAGGCAATGACGGCTGGGATGGCCGCAAACAACCCCATCGCAGTGGCGATCAAGGCCTCGGAAATACCGGGCGCAACCACCGACAGTGTTGGGTTTTTTATGGCCCCAAGCCCCAGAAACGCGTTCATGATGCCCCACACGGTGCCGAACAAACCCACGTACGGACTTGTCGAGCCCACAGTAGCGAGCGTGGCCAAGTTGTGCTCGAGTCGATCGATTTCTTTTGCCTGTGAGACCCGCATCGCACGCTGACAACCCTCCACAATCTGCGCCGGGATGAGGTTGCTCTCGCCACGCAGTCGCGTGAACTCACCGAAGCCCGCCGCAAAGATCGCCTCCATGCCCTGACTGGATCGGCCGGACCCAGATATGCGCTGATAGATCGTGGTCAGATCACTGCCGGACCAGAACGTTGATTCAAACTCATCGGATATTTCGCGTGACTTTCGGATCAGGCGACTTTTATTCACGATGATTGCCCACGACGCGATCGACGCGAGCAGCAGCGTCGCCATGACAAGCTGCACGACGAAGCTGGCGCCTAGAATAAGATCGAGAATGGAATGATCGTTCATGAGTAGATTCCTAAACGGGTTGAAAGCTTAATCGGTAAACCGAGAGGTATAGTGAAGTGGCATTCGCGCAGGCTTAAGGGTCGATCCTGCCACATGCGCGCACCGGATGCTGGCCTCAAACAATCGGCGTTGATCTGAGTCCCTTTCCACAGTTTGAAAGAACGTGACGCTAGCCCGACCGAACTGTTCGACTGATGTGTTCACGCGTAGTTCGTCACCCAATCGCGCCGGCGCGATGAAGCGCATCGTTGCCGCGGCGACCACAAAGGTGCTTGACGACGAAGCCAGATCATCGAAGATGCCAAGATCAGCCAGCCATTGGGTGCGCGCTCGATCGCAAAACTTCAGATAGTTGGCGTGATACACCACCCCGATCGCATCGGTATCCTCATAATACACTTTAGCCTTAAATATATACATATTTCATAAGGTTATTTGGTATATGTGATGTAATTTAAGAGATAAAGTTTCGTGATGGAAGCGATCCGTCGACGCCATGTCCGTCACGCTGGCCACGACTCAGTGATTCAAGCCGATGGGTCGCCATCCTTAAACAATGGTAAGGAGTCATCGGCGTTGCCCGGTTCCAACCCGAAATGGCGGTAGGCACGTGCGGTCGCGACGCGGCCGCGTGAAGTGCGCATCAAAAAGCCCTGTTGAATAAGATACGGTTCGATCACGTCCTCGATCGTGCCGCGTTCATCACCGATCGCCGCAGCCAAACTCTCGACGCCAACCGGCCCTCCATCAAATTTATCGATCACCGTGCGCAATAGTTTTTGGTCCATGATGTCGAAACCTTGTGGGTCGACCTCGAGCATGTCCAAGGCCGCATTAGCCACCGCTTCCGTAACGCGCCCGTCCCCCTCCACCTCGGCAAAATCACGTACCCGCCGCAGTAGCCGATTGGCGATGCGGGGTGTGCCACGCGAACGGGCCGCGACCGCTGTTGCACCGGCCGCATCCGTGGGCAGCGCGAGAATATCGGCTGATCGCGCAACGATATCAGCCAATTCTGCGGTTTCATAAAACTCCAAACGCTGGACGATGCCGAAACGATCGCGCAAGGGTGAGGTCAGCAAACCCGCACGGGTCGTTGCACCTACCAAGCAAAAGCGCGGTAAGTCGATTTTGATGGACCGCGCCGCTGGCCCCTCCCCGATCATGATGTCGAGCTGGAAGTCTTCCATCGCTGGATACAGCACTTCTTCGATAACCGGGCTTAAGCGATGGATTTCGTCAATAAACAACACGTCACCGGCCTCGAGATTGGTCAGTATGGCAGCCAGATCGCCGGCTTTTTCGAGCACGGGCCCAGAGGTCTGCCGTAAACTCGCCCCCATTTCATTGGCGACGATGTGCGCGAGCGTGGTTTTACCCAAACCCGGGGGACCAAAAATGAGCATGTGGTCGAGCGCTTCATTGCGCTGTCGTGCCGCCTCGATAAACACGCGCATTTGCCGTTTTACACGCCGTTGGCCTACGTATTCCTCGAGGGTACGCGGACGAATCGCGCGCTCAATGGATTGCTCTCCCTCTTCGGGTACCCCGCTGACCAGCCGATCTTGCTCAATCACGACGCCACTCTCCTGCTCGTTTGGGCTTCATCATGCACTGGCTTTGAGCGCCTGACGAATGAGCTCTTCAGTGCTGAGCCCTTCGGTATCCATGTTTTTCAGCATGCGTCGAACTTCCGCTTCTTTGTATCCCAGCGCCTGGAGCGCGCTGACGGCCTCGCTGGTTGCGCTGCCCGTCGTCGCAGTACCACCAAAACTGAGTTTCGCCAGCGGGTCTTTCATTTCCACCAGCAGTCGCTGAGCGGTTTTCTTGCCAATTCCAGGAAGGCGCACCAGCCGATCGACATCGCCGTTGGCGATCGCATCGGCAAACTCGGCAGGCGTAATCCCTGATAACACCGTCATCGCCAGTTTGGGTCCAACGCCAGACACCTTTATTAACGCGCGAAATAAAACTCGGTCTTGGTTAGACGCAAAGGCATACAGCGTGTGCGCGTTTTCACTGACAGCCAAATGAGTAAAAACCGAAACGGTGGCACCGGTTTCGGGCAAGTCATAAAACGTCGACATCGGCGCCAACAGCTCATACCCCACGCCATTGACATCGATCACCAAGTCCGGCGGCTGCTTGAGCGCCAGCGTTCCACGCAAGTAGCCAATCATCGCACAATCCCAGCAGCTCGAGTCTTGGCCACCATGCCACGCGTGTTGGCATGACACACGGCGACCGCCAGCGCATCGGCCGCGTCGGCAGACAAATCGCCTGACAGCTTGAGCAGGTGTTTCATCATGTGCTGCACCTGTTCTTTCGACGCGCCGCCAAATCCGACGGCCGCCTGCTTAATCGCTCTGGGCGTATATTCGTAAATGGCCTCGGCATCCAGGTCATCCAGAATGCGACAGATGGCGGCCGCACGGGCCTGGCCGAGCTTGAGAGCACTGTCGGCATTCTTGCTCACGAAAACCTGCTCAATCGCCGCCTCTGCAGGCTGATAGTCAGCCAGTAATTGCCGTACGCCCTGCCCAATGGTGTGCAGCCGATTGATGTGCGAGCCCTTGGGCGTGCGAATGCAGCCACTGGCCACGTAACGCACCTGGCTACCGCGCACATCAATCACACCATAACCGGTCAGGCGTGAGCCTGGATCAATGCCCAGGATGCGCACCGATTCGGTCACGAACGCCTGACTCGCGGTCTGGTCACTGGGCTTAGTCCGCCATACCAGCCAGAATCTCGTCAGAGATCTCAGCGTTGGAATAGACTTCTTGCACATCGTCCAGGTCTTCGAGACGTTCGAGCAAGTTCATAATGGTCTGAGCTTCTTTGGCATTGAGTTCGGCTGTGGTTGACGCTTGCATCGTCACTTCAGAGCGTTCCACCGGAAACTCAGCACCGGTCAGCGCATCCCTCACCGCTTCAAACTCATTGGGATCGGTTGTGACATCGAAGGTACCGTCACTGTTATTGACCACATCCTCAGCACCGGCATCGAGCGCAGCCTCCATCAGGGCGTCTTCATCCGCCTCCTGCCCTATGCTGATCAATCCGACTTTGTTAAACAGATACGCCACCGAGCCGTCCGAGCCGAGATTACCGCCCGCCTTACTAAACGCATGACGCACCTCCGCTACCGTGCGGTTTCGATTATCGGTCATGCAGTCCACCATGACGGCGGCGCCGCCTGGGCCATAGCCCTCGTAGCGCACCTCCTCATAGTTCGCCCCTTCGAGTTCGCCCGCCGCTTTTTTGATCGCACGCTCGATATTGTCTTTGGGCATCGACACCGCTTTGGCTTTATCGACCGCTAACCGCAGTCGCGGATTGGCGTCCAAATCCGATCCCCCCATCCGTGCTGCAACCGAAATCTCTCGGATCACTTTGGTAAATAACTTTCCGCGTTTTTTATCCTGTGCGCCCTTGCGGTGCTGAATATTTGCCCATTTACTATGGCCTGCCATCGTGCTGTTCCTGTCGTATTGTCGAGTTGAAAAGAATTCGTGTTGTGATTCGGCTTCGATTAGAACTTGAGCCTAAAGCCAATATGAACGCCGGTATCAAAATTGAAATCGCCACGTAATTTGAAGTCGCCCTTTAGCGTACGCGCCCCGATATACACATCGCCATTGCGCAAAACGCTATAGCTACCGTACAGCCACAAGTCAGCAAACTCTTCGAGATCACCAAACGCCAATACGTCCGGCGAAAAATACAGATGACCGCCGTATCCAATGCGATCATAATTTGGCAATTGACCACTGAAGTAACCACCGATCGACAACGCATAACCGTCTTCGGTCGGCGACGACGGCGGCGGCACAATGGCGATAGTCGGGAGGTTGTCCAGATCCGTATTGGCGTAAACCACACGACCACCCAGACCCGCCGCTACCGGCCGCGCCTTGGTTGCGGCATTGCCGATGATATGAAAATCACCCGTGATCACCGTGCCGCGATCTTGATGATTGAACGCCGAGGCACCAAAGGCAATCTGTCGAGTCGACGGCGATTGCTGCCACGATAGCCGCACGGCATCATCGTTGATGTCCAGACCCAGCGTCGCGGTTTGCGCACTCGCGGCCATCGACCCTACCAGGCTGAGCGATACGGCAGCGGCCATGGCGCCCTTGGATACCCATTCGCGTAAGTTCTGCAAATTTGTCGAGATCATGACTCCCCCTTGGTGCATGGTGCACCTATTTTACGCACAAGACTGAATGAAAGCACCGTCTAACGGTCTATCTGACAACAGAAAAAGCGTATGATTGCGCGGTAATGTGCTCCATCACCGCCGCCTGCCAGAGTCTGACCCCAATAAACGGCCGCCCGCCATGACTGATAAACCCTCCGACAATCCGCGTTCCATCACAAACAGCGTCACGGCGCTTGCCCCGGACGAGCAGCTTGACGGCCGCGTGGTTCGATCCGAGGTCAATGAGGCCGAGGCGCTGCGCGAATCAGTGGAGCAATTTCTCGCGCATCGCAACGACGGTGGTGATCGCTTTGCCCAGGCCCTTGCCGAAGGACAGGCCATCGTCGCCATTGTGGGCGACCTGGGCGTCGACGCCACCATGCGCGCTGGCACCCTGCTCTTCCCATTCGTTCGCGACGAGCTCATTAGCCTCACTCAGATCGGTAAACACCTCGATAAAACACTCGGGGCTCTGGTGGGCGAAATCGTAAAACTATCCAAGTTTGGTGAACTGGGAAATTGGAACAACGAAACGGCCTTGGGTGCTCGTCAGGTCGACTCGCTACGGCGCATGCTTCTGGCCATCGCCGAAGACGTGCGGCTAGTGCTGGTGCGCTTGGCTGACCAGCTTCATCGTTTACGTCAATGTAAAGACGCGAGCGAGGCAGAGCAACGTCAAGTAGCCATGGTCACACGCGAGATTTTTGCACCGCTCGCCAGCCGTTTGGGTATCTGGCAGATCAAATGGGAACTCGAGGATTTATCGTTTCGATTCTTGGAGCCTGAGCAATACCAAATCATTGCGCGATTTCTAGCCGAACGCCGCGCCGACCGAGAGGCGTACATCGCGGACGTCACACACTTGCTCACCACTCGTATGGATGAAGCCGGTATTCGAGGCGACGTACAGGGACGACCCAAACACATTTACAGCATCTGGCGAAAAATGCAGCGCAAGCAGCTCGACTTTGAGCAGGTGTACGACGTACGCGCCGTCCGGATACTGCTCGATGATGTAACGGACTGTTACACAATGTTGGGCGTGGTACACGGCAATTTTCGCTACTTACCCGGTGAGTTTGACGACTACATCGCCACACCCAAAGAAAACAACTATCAGTCACTGCATACGGCGGTAATTGGTCCGGGCAACAAAACCGTTGAAATTCAAATTCGCACGCACGAAATGCACGCACATGCTGAGCTGGGTGTGGCGGCACACTGGACCTATAAGGAAGGCGCTTCCGCCAAACCCAGCTACCACAAGAAAATTAATTGGCTGCGGTCGATTCTCGAGCCCGCTGCCGATGAAGACACGCGGGTAGATGAGAACGACACCGAAGACTTCATTGACCGTTTCAAAGCGGAAATATTCGAAGATCGCGTCTATGCGGTAACCCCCAATGGGGATATCGTTGATCTGCCGTTTGGGTCCACGCCACTCGACTTCGCCTACTATCTGCATACGCAGCTTGGCCATCGCTGCCGTGGCGCTAAAATCAACGGTCGTATCGTGCCGCTCACGCACACGCTTGAAAATGGCGATGTCGTCGAGATCATCTCCGCCAAAGAGCCGAAGCCCAGCCGCGACTGGCTCATTCCACAATTGGGTTACCTCATTTCCACACGGGCCCGCGCGAAAGTGCGTGTGTGGTTTCGGCGGCAGGACAAAGAACACATCGTGACGCAGGGCCAAAATCTTTTGGAGAAAGAACTCAAACGACTGGGTGTCGAAGTGCCCCATGTCTCAGAGCTCGCCAAAGAACTCAAGCTGGAGGGCGCCACCGGACTGTATGCCGCTGTCGGCAATGGCGACCTCACGGTTGTTGACGTCGTGCGCGTGGTACAACGACTGACTACGCCACAGCTTCCCGATGACCCGCCGGTAATAAAAACGAAGAAGACGAAGGAAGCCGGATCCGGTCAAGATATTCGTATTGCCGGTGTGGGTGATCTGCTCACCACCATGGCGGCATGCTGTAAGCCCGTGCCACCCGACGATATCTGTGGCTACATTACGCAGGGGCGTGGCGTTACCATCCACCGCACCGATTGTGGCAATGCGTTACGCCTTCAAGTGACACACCCTGAACGACTTCTTGAGGTGACGTGGACCGAAGACCGTCCAGACAAATATCCGGTCGATATTGAAGTAGAGGCCTACGATCGCGAAGGCCTCCTCAAAGACATCACAGCCTTGTTATCCACGGAGCGAATCAATATCGCTGCCATTAACCTCATGCAAGATGAGGCAAGTTTTGCGATCAAAATTCAGATGACGTTGCAGATTGCGGGTCTCGATGAATTGAGCCGGATTCTGCTCAAAATTTCCTCTCTACCCAATGTATTTGCCGTTCAGCGCCAATAGCGAAACGGATGGCGGCGCGCTGTGCGCCGTCGGGTCACCGACCCGTTTCGCAGTTTAAGTGCAGACCAAACCGGCCAAAACCACCGCCTTAACGCGGGTATGACTGACTTTTTGCGCATTGTGCGTCGTGCTGTTGCCGCTTGGGACGTATGCAAGCCAGCGGGATTGCGGGTAGACTGTGGTGGAGTGGATCAGCCGGCCTAAGAGCCGCTTGTCACGAACACAATAATAAATCGCGATCGCGCGCGAGGCGCGTCGATCCAATTGGGAGAGCAATTCGATGAAAACGATTATTCGCGTTACGGCGACTGCGCTACTGTTTACCGCCTCGATTGTATCGCACGCGGCCAGCGTCAGCCTCGCGTCGTTCATGAGCGCAGACAGCTATATGGCAGAGACAAGCTTCAGTGGCGCTTTTGCCCAAATTGGCCGTGGCGATGGCAGTCTCGGCTCAGTCGGTGCGCTTACGGGCGACAACGATGGACTGTACAATTTCGCGGACTTTGGCGAGCCCGACCCGCAAGCGTTCGGCGGCGTTGACCTGTTTCCTCGCGAACAGAACTTTGAAGTGGGTAGCCTCACCTATGATGATTCGCAGCTCAATGGCTCCGGCACGGAAACGGTGCAAATCACAGGCATCGATTTGAGCGCCTTTTGGACCGCTGACCCAGCCCGCTTGGATAACTCGCCAGGCGCGGTACCGACTGTCCTCAGCGACATTTCGGATCAGGCGATTGGCCTATGGTTGTTCAACAATCCCGGCGGCATTAGCTTTGGCGGCCTGGACAGTAACGACACCTTGACGTTTGTTGACGGCGTGCTCACATCCATTGACCTGAGCATCACAACGCAATTTACGGTTGAATCGTTCACAACGTTGGTCTTCGACGGCACGTTCACGATTTCCGGCAGCGCATTGTCTTACATGATTAATGATTCCGCTGCAGGCTCTACGTTTATCGCCGATCTCAATGGCGAGGTCTTAGCGGTCTCTCAAGTTCCAGTGCCACCGGCGCTTGTACTACTGCCCTCCGCCCTCGCTCTACTGGGTCTATCCGGGCGGCGCCGTCGTCCGTAACGGAAAATAGCCACAGGGCTAAAACGAAAGGAAACGGGGTATCGGTCGACAATCAACGATCATCGGGCCCACGCTGGCGGATTAGCCAAAACAAAAACGGCGACATTAAGTCGCCGTTTTTCGTTCCCCGATATCAGACAGCACCGAACACACTCGAGTTGTTCGGCATGTCATTCACCGTTCGCCCTTCCTAGGCGGGCATGCTATCGATTAATGCCGTGAATGGCTCGCTTATCCGTTGCGAGCGCTGCCTCATGCAGTGCCTCGGACAATGAGGGGTGCGCATGAATGGTGCGCTGAAGATCTTCCGCACTGGCCGTAAACTCCATCGCCAATACTGCTTCGGCAATCAGTTCACCCGCCATCGGGCCGATAATATGCACACCCAAAATTTCGTCATCGTCGGTGGACGCCAACACTTTGGCCATGCCGCCGGCCTGTTCCAGCGCTTTGGCCCGACCGTTTGCACCGAATCCAAATGAACCGGATTTATACGGCACGCCCGCTTCTTTGAGCTCTTCTTCCGTTTTTCCAACCCACGCCATTTCGGGCGCCGTGTAAATCACTGAGGGAATCACGTTGTAATTCATATGGCCATATTTGCCGGCCATAAGATCACCCACCATCACCCCTTCTTCCGAACCCTTATGGGCCAACATCGGGCCACGCACCACATCCCCGATGGCCCAGACATTGGGGACGCCGGTTCGGCACTCATGGTCGACCACAATAAAACCGCGCTCGTCCGTGCGAACACCGGTATTGTCGGCCAACAGTCCGGCCGTATTGGGCCGGCGGCCGACCGCGACAATGACTTTATCGACATCGAGCGTGCCGCCACCTTTCTTATCTTCGTATTCCAGCGACACTGCACCGTCATTGACTGTTGCCGATTTGACCTTTGCGCCCAGGCGAATATCAACGCCCTGTTTTTTAAATTGGCGGTGCGCGTCTTTAGCAAGCTGCTGATCCGCGGTGGCCAAAAAGCTGTCCATCGCCTCAAAAATGGTGACCTGTGAGCCCAGTCGCTTCCAGACGCTGCCAAGTTCAAGACCGATGACGCCACCACCGATGACTCCCAGTCGCTCTGGGACATGATCAAACTCTAGTGCGTCCCACGAATCGACGATGTGTTCTCGATCAAAGGGCATGTTGCCGAGTTCAATCGGTACCGATCCAGACGCCAGAACGATATGCGTGCACTCCAGCACTTCCGCTTCTCCCTCATGCGGGATGTACTCGACCTTGCCCGGTGCCAGCATACGACCGTGACCAAACAGCCCCGTCACTTTGTTGGCTTTAAATAACTGCACAATGCCACCGGTAAATTGTTTGACGATGCCGGTTTTTCGTTCCTGCATCTTCGCCACATCAATGGTTGGCTTGGACACGCCAATACCGTGAAGATCAAACTCGTGCTCGGCGCGATGGTACAACTCCGACGACTCCAGCAGCGCCTTGGACGGGATACAGCCCGCGTTCAAACACGTGCCGCCAAACGCCGACGAATCGTCAAAATTTTTCCAGCCGTCAATGCAAGCTGTGTTGAGTCCATTTTGAGCGGCGCGTATGGCGGCTACATAGCCGGCCGGGCCCGCGCCAATGACCACGACATCAAATGTCTGTGACATGAGTATTCCTCTACTCTAGATAATTCGGATCGGATTGAACGCGCAGCGCACTTCGGTGCAAACGCGTTCGATCAGTGTGATTAAACGTGCAGCAATAGACGAGCCGGGTCTTCCAACGCTTTTTTGATTTCAACCAAAAACTGCACGGCATCGGCACCGTCAATGATGCGATGATCGTATGTCAGCGCCAGATACATCATCGGACGAATCTTTACTTCCCCATTTACCGCCATTGGTCGATCGGTAATCGCATGCATACCCAATATCGCACTCTGCGGCATATTCAGAATCGGCGTTGACATCATCGAACCAAACGTACCGCCGTTGGTGATACTGAAGGTTCCCCCGGTCAATTCTTCCAGCGTGATTTTTCCTTCACGTGCACGGGCCGCAAATCCTCGTATGCCTTGCTCTATATCGGCGAGTGTCATGTGTTCGGCGTTTCGCAACACCGGCACCATGAGTCCGCGTTCTGTCGATACCGCAATACCTACGTCGTAATAGTCGTGGTACACGATATCCCCGTCTTCAAGCGACGCGTTGATAATTGGAAACTTCTTGAGTGCCTTGACGGCCGCGACCACGAAAAAAGACATAAAACCCAGCTTAACGCCGTGTTCTTCAACAAAGGCCTCTTTGTACTTTGCGCGTATCGCCTTGACTTCGGTCAGGTCCACTTCGTTAAACGACGTCAGCATGGCTGCGGTCGATTGCGCTTCGATCATTCGTTCGGAGATACGCGCCCGCATTCGGGTCATGGGAACCCGTCGGTCGCCACGCGATCCCACCGGTGGCATCGCCGCGGGAGCCGAAGCCACATGCCCCATCACATCTCCCTTAGTGAGTCGACCATCCTTTCCGCTGCCTTTAATGCCCGAGGTATCGACCTGGTTTTCTTCCACAACACGACGCACGGCTGGGCTCAACTTATCGGCATCGTTGTCGGCCGTCGCGGCGGCGGCTGGCGCGGGCTCAGCCGCGGGCGTTGGGGCCGCGGCGGGCTCGGCGTTGACTTCGCCTGGCTCAACCACCGCGAGCACCTCACCTGCGACCACCGTGGTGCCTTCCTCCGCTTTGATTTCTTTGATGACGCCATCGACCGGCATGGGAATTTCAAGCACCACCTTGTCGGTTTCAAGCTCAACGACGATGTCGTCGCGACTCACCGCATCGCCAACAGCTTTGTGCCAGGTGCCCACCAATGCATCGGTCACCGATTCGGGCAGGGCATCAACTTTAATTTCAGTGCTCATAAATCATCCTTTGAGGAAGGCGTGTTTGTTTCATGTGGTTGGTTTAGTGCGCCAGACCCAGGGCCGCGGCGACGAGCCCGGTCTGTTGCTCTTTATGGATGCTTGGGTAACCCGATGCCGGCGCTGCCGACCCGGCGCGCCCGGAATAATAAAGACGACGGGTCGTACCCAGCGGTTCCTGTAAGCGATGGCGAATCTGGTACCAGGCACCCTGGTTTTGTGGTTCTTCTTGACACCACACCACCTCGGTCGCATTGGGAAACAACTCCAATTCTCGGGCGTAGTAGCTCGCTGGGAACGGATAGAGTTGCTCGATTCGTACGATCGCCACATTGTCGACGTTGTGCTGTCGACGCTGTTCATCCAGATCAAAATACACTTTGCCACTGCACAACACGATGCGGGTCACTTTACCGGGGTCGGGGCGACGATTGTCCGAAATCAGTAGCTGAAAACCACCGGATTCGAGTAACTTAATATTGGATACCGACTCTTTATGCCGCAGCAAGCTTTTGGGCGTCATCACAATCAGCGGTTTGCGCAATGGTCGCAACATCTGACGCCGCAGCATGTGGAACATCTGCGCGGGCGTTGACGGCACGCACACCTGCATGTTCCATTCGGCACACAGCTGCAAATAGCGCTCAAGGCGAGCCGACGAGTGCTCGGGTCCCTGCCCCTCGTATCCGTGCGGCAAAAAGAGCACCAGTCCGGACAAGCGCCCCCACTTGGTTTCGCCGGAACTGATGAACTGATCGATAACCACCTGAGCGCCGTTGGCGAAGTCGCCAAACTGGCCTTCCCAGATCACTAGTGTGTCGGGTGCCGTGGTCGAATAGCCATACTCAAAGCCCATCACGGCCTCTTCGGAGAGCAGGCTGTCGGTGACACGAAAACGCGGTTGATTCTCGGCAAGATGCTGGAGCGACACATACTGCCGGTCTTGATCCTGGTCGTGCAGCACCGCATGTCGATGGAAAAACGTGCCTCGACCACTGTCCTGACCGGTGATGCGGATGGCATAACCATCATCGAGCAAACTGGCATAGGCCATGTTCTCGGCGAATCCCCAGTCCATCGGTATCTGATCATTGAGCATGCGTGCGCGATCTTCGATGATCCGTTTGACCCGGTTATGCAACCGCAAATCTTCCGGCATCGTGAGCAGCACTTCCCCAAGTTTTTGAACCTGCCCAGGCGGCAAGCGCGTTTCCGTGCCCACACCAAGATCACCCTCTAAGAAACGTGTCCAGTCGACGGTGTGTTCGTTGCCCTCTAAGCCGATCAACGAATCCTGCACGGATTCTTTGCGATCAAGCTTATCCCGATACTCATCCGCCAGTGCTTTGACCGTGGCGTCGTCCAACACGCCAGTGCTGACAAGATGTTCGGAGTACATTTGTCGGGTAGTGGGGTGTCGCTTGATCTTCTGATACATCTGCGGCTGAGTGGCCGAAGGCTCGTCCGCCTCGTTATGACCATGACGCCGGTAGCACACCAGGTCGATCACAACGTCCTTGCCGAAACGCATTCGATAAGCGAGTGCTAGGCGACCCGCCGCCAACACCGCTTCGGGATCGTCACCGTTCACGTGGATGATCGGCGCTTCGATCATCTTCGCCACATCGCTACAAAATGGCGTGGAACGTGCATCGGCCGGATTGCTGATCGTAAAGCCAATCTGGTTGTTGCAAATAATGTGCACCGTACCGCCCGTGGCGAACCCGCGGGCCTGCGACATTTGGAAGGTTTCCATAACAACGCCTTGGCCTGCAAAGGCGGCGTCACCGTGAACAACGATCGGTACAACCCGCTGCCCGGTTTCATCCAGCCGTCGCTCCTGACGAGCGCGCACCGAGCCCACGACGACAGGACTGACGATCTCCAGGTGGGACGGGTTGAACGCCAATGCCACATGCAGCGGACCGTGCGGCGTGGACAAATCGGCCGAAAAGCCCATGTGATACTTAACGTCGCCCGATCCGTTGTTCGCAATTGCGCTGTTTCCCTCGAACTCATCAAACAAGGTCGCCGGCGATTTGCCGAGCACATTGACCAATACGTTGAGTCTTCCCCGGTGCGCCATACCGATGACGATTTCCTCAACCCGCTCTTTCCCACACTGGCGCACGATATCCTGCACCAACGGAATCAGGGAATCACCGCCTTCCAACGAAAAACGTTTCTGCCCAACGTAGCGTGTGTGCAGATAGCGTTCGAGGCCCTCCGCGGCGGTGAGATCCTTGAACAGTCGTGTTTGATCGTCTGCGGTGAGCTCCGGGTTCACTCGCCCCATTTCAAATCGTTCACGCAGCCACAACCGTTCCGCCGTATTCGAGATGTGCGAAAACTCAACGCCAATGCGTCCAGCGTAAATCGTATCGAGCAACGAAAGGATGTCTTTAAACGGTAAACGCTCTTTACCCGCCAATTCAGCGGTCAGGAAAGATTCATTGGGGTCTACGGCCGACAAACCATGAAACGATGGTTCCAAATCGGGAGAGCGAACCGGATCGGACAGTTCCAATGGATCGAGCTGTGCGCACAGATAACCATGCAAGCGATAATTGTTAATGAGCCGCAGGACAGCTGATTGGTCGCCTAGACTGCCTTGATCGGTGTCATCGGTCACACCGCTCGCGGCACCGCGCATGCTTTTGGCCTGTTCGGCCAGCGCCTTGCGGATGGGCCCATGGGCCACATCGCGGGCGGTTCCCTGGCCGCTCTGGCTTATGCCTTTGAAGAAGGTCTGCCAACCCGGTTCGACCGAATTGGGGTCTTCAAGGTATTGCTCATAAAACTGCTCTACGAGTGCGGCGTTACCGCCAAAGAGTGCGGAGTACTTATATAAGTCGGATAAGGATTGACCCATGGGGATTCCCGGCTCGCCGTGGCTCGGTCAGAGGATACAAGGGCCGTGATGACGGCCCGCGTCTGGCATTGCAAACATGCTCGAATTGTAGCGTATTGAATGCAGCGAAGGAACCGTTCAACCAACCGAAATCTGTCGGTTTTTTCGTCCAGCAACCCTCGCCACCAAGCGCACCCTCTGGCGGACCATCCGCGCCCGGATTTCAGGCTGTGAATAGACGCGCGAGGCGAACCGTTTCGTCCACCAAGAGATCGAAATCTGACTGTTCGCTACGGTGATTAGCGATCGCGACACGCAGGCAATACACGCCATTTAGAGTCGTATACGACGGCACAGCCGTGCCGCTTTCCTGCATCTCGATCAAAATACGCTTATTGAGCTGATTGAGCGCGTCTAAGTCGAGACCCGCAACGACCACGCGATAACACACAATATCGAGCCCGACGGGTGCCACAAGCTCTAGCTCTGGCACGGCTTGAACGCGCTGGGCTAGATACTGCGCCTGCGCCACATTCTTGCTCATCATTCGACCCAGTTTTTTCGTGCCGTGTTCTTTCAGGGACATCCAGATTTTGAGTGCTCGAAACTGCCTGGAGAGCTGCACACCATACTCACTCGCCCAATCGCTACCGCTGGCAACACCGGCTGTTTCTTTTGCCAGATATTCTGGAATGAGCGTGAACGCCTCTTTGTGTGCCTGGCCATGGCGGACCAGCACGCAGCCGGCCTCGAACGGCACATGCAGCCACTTGTGCAAATCGAGGGCCACACTATCGGCGCGCTCAAGGCCCGAGAGCTGGGGGCGAATGTCATCGGCCAACATCGCAATGGCACCGATCGCGCCATCGACGTGAAACCACAATCCGTACGTCTGACAAATATCAGCCAACGCCGGTAAATCGTCAATGGCGCCCGTATTGACGGTTCCCGACGTGCCGATCACGCAGATCGGTTGATAGCCTTTGGCCAAATCTGCCTCAATCGCGCGACGCAGCGCACTGATGTCGATGCGGTAGTTCGCATCGACCGGCACGCGAACCAATGCTTGGCTACCCATTCCCATCAGTTCAAGCGCCTTTTGATTACAGCTGTGCAACTCCGTGGAGGCATACACTCGCATTGCTGGGGCATTGGCACCGGGTCCCGACTGATAACCGTGTCGCCGATGGTCGTAGGTCGACTGGGCGTGTCGCGCGACCACCAGCCCCACTAAATTGGCCATCGAACCCCCACTGACCAGCAAGCCGGAACTGTCGCTTGGCAGATTAAGCGCCTGCACCAGCCAACCGATGACCTGTTGCTCAACCACCATGGCGCCATGTTTGCCAGCTCCGGAATTGGCATTGAGCATCGCGGTCAGAAGTTCAGCGTACGCGCCCATAACGGTGCCGTTGCCCATGTACCAAGCCCAAAATCGAGGATGAATATTGCCGAGTGGGAAGGGCCTTATATACGCCAGAAACTGCTCGTAGACGGCATCGGGCCTCATCGGCTCAGCGGGCGGTGCCTGCTCGAAAAACGCCTGCATTTCATCGCTCGGCGGTTGCCAGACCGGACGCTCGCGAACCTCGGCGAGAAAATCGATCAGATCGTCCACCATACGATGCCCCAATGCACGCATCGATGCCCAGTCGGCCGGGTCGAGCGTCTCTTGATCGCTCTGCGGATCGAGTGGCTCAGGGTGAAGATCGCTCATGGCATTCGCGCTCCCGACTCGCACATAGCGAAGTGACGCATCGTGCAGCGTTCTTGGTTCAACACATCGCACACGTTACGAAGACGCCTGTTTGTGCAGCATCGCCGTGCGTAAGAATGTGCAAACCACCTCTTGCCGTTGGTTTGTCACGCGATGCTCAAACGTCACAATACCGGCATTAGGACGCGAGCGACTCTCACGACGCTGAACAATTTCGGTCTCGACACTCAACGTATCATTTATGAACACCGGCTTGGGAAATCGCAGGTCGGTGTAGCCCAGATTCGCCACCAAGGTTCCCAGCGTCGTGTCCTCAACCGATACGCCCGTTGCGAACGATACTGTCAGCATGCTGTTCACGACCCGTTGCCCAAATTCGGTTTTCGCCGCGTATTCGGCATCCAAATGCAGTGGCTGAGGATTATGCGTTAACGCACAAAAGAACACGTTGTCCGCTTCCGTAATCGTGCGACTGAGTCGGTGAACAATAACCGTTCCCACTTCCGTCTCATCAAAATAAAGCCCTGGCATGCGTGCTCCTCTCCTGTTGTATTACCTCATGGTAACTCCGTGCGCAGGTCAATACACGCCCCGTGGCTGACACAAAAAACACGGCGATTCGCCCTGATGATGGTGTTTTGGACGATTTGCATGCCGTTATCCCCAACCATTTCTTAATTTATAAACCATTGTTTTTATTTTATTTTCCAAATTTATCGGCCGACGATTAACGAATTTTGACTTTTTTTGAGGGAATATCGCGTTGCGCGTCGCCTTGTGGGTCAGGAACGAATAAAAACCCAACTCGGAGAGAACAATGAAAATCAAAACGCTGCTTTTTATCCTTGCTGCCCTGACTGTAACCGGTGTGGCCACCCAAGCCGATAACACATCACTCTATATGACCGTGCATCACGATTACGCAGGCTCCGCTGAAATCTTGAATCAAGACTTCGCCCGAGGCGTTAAGCGCACGAAAATGGCACTGCGCGCTGAACAGTCTATCTCCGGACATTCGGTGGCGTCCTCTGAGCTGTTCAATAACTTGTGTGTTGCCTACGTCAAACAAAACGAACTCAAAAAAGCACGCACCGTTTGCAAGCGCGCCGTAAGCCACGCGATGCAAACTTCTTCGGGCATCGGTCAAAACCCAAAAGCCATTAAGCGCGTCAAAGCTGCTGCGCTATCGAACCGAGGCGTGCTTAACATGCTCGACGGAAAGCTCGATCGCGCCCTGGCAGACTTTAATAAAGCCAGCACGTTGAGTCCGGCCCTCGGTTTCGTACAGCTCAACATGGCGGCCGCGACGACCGCGCGCTCTGAGTCAGGCCTGGCTGTTGTCATCGACTAGACAGCGCCTATCGTCGATTACGGATAATCAAGGCCACGGAAGGCTCAATATCCAACGACTTCTCCCCTCAAACGAGTCGCGCCCCAGCTGGGCCGACTCGTTTTTTTATGCGTGACGACGTCAGTGCGCGAACGACGTGTCAGCACTTCATGCTACATTTGCATCCGACTCATCACCGGTATCCAACATGACTTCGCACGTATTCTCCCATTCTAATCAGACTCAGACCGCACGCCGCGTCACATCGTTTCGGCCCCGCCCGCGTCGAACCCCATTAGCGCTCTTCTCGATCCTGTCGACACCGGGTCGTGACTCGCTGCATTGGTTCGCGGCATTGACGTGCATCGGTTTGCTCGCTGCGTGCGGTGACGCCCCGCCGTTTATCGACAACGCCGACGCGGTATCCATGCCCGCTGAGCTCCCACCCGCTCGTGCTCACGTGGTCGAAGATCGTTTCGCTCAGCTCGCATTTGACTGCATTCACCGCGAATTCCCTAACAAGATCAGTCATGTCATGCAAAACGAGGGCGACGTCGAGCGACCCAGACAGCTGACACCCATGTTTTACGGCTGTTTCGACTGGCATTCGGCTGTGCATGGTCATTGGCTGTTGGTGCGCATTGCCAAACACACCGATTCGCCCGAGCAGGCAGCGGCCATCAAGCGCCGCCTGAGCATCAGCTTCACCGCGGACAAAGCCGCGGCAGAGCTGGCGTATTATTCGCAACCGGGCCGTGCGTCCTTCGAGCGACCCTACGGAATCGCTTGGTATCTGCAACTCGTGGCCGAACTGCACGAAAGCGACGATCCGGAGTTGCGTCAATTTCGTGAGGTATTGCGTCCTTTGGAAACGGCCATCGTCGCTCAGGTGCAATCGTGGTTACCCAAACTCGCCTATCCCATCCGACTCGGCACGCACAATCAATCGGCGTTCGCATTTGGATTGATGCTCGACTATGCGCGTACGGTTGGTAATACCGATCTGGCAACACAGCTTGAGAACAAGTCACTTGAGTTTCACGCCGATGACACCCACTGCCCGATGGCCTACGAACCCTCAGGCGAAGATTTTTTGTCGCCCTGTTTGATGGTGGCCGATCTGATGCGACGTGTGCTCGACACGCCCGATTTTCAGGACTGGCTTAGCCTCTTCTTGCCCGAGATTCCCCGTGACGGCACAGCAAACTGGCTTCAGCCTGGCGTGGTACGCGATGCATCCGACGGTAAGCTAGTGCACCTTGATGGCGTGAATTTGTCCCGCGCCTGGGCGCTGGAAGGAATGGCATCGTCGTTGCCCGTTGACGATACACGAATCGCAGCCCTACTCGCCGCCGCCGACGTGCACACTCAAACCGGCATCGCCGCGGTTTCCGATGAACACTACGCCGGCAGTCACTGGCTCGCCAGCTTCGCGCTCTATTTAACCAGCCGTCGCGGCGTGTCTCGCTAACGGCAAGACCAACACCAGACCGATGCTCAGCGCGCCTCCGTTAGGAAGCCTGTCCTGTTAATTCGATAAGCTGCTCATTGAGCAGCACAACGAGAATGCGACATTCCTCAGCGGACAGAGGCGCAAACAATTTGCCGTGACAAAGTTGCCGAGAAAAGGATTCGCTGGCGTTAAACGCCACACCGTTGGCGAACAGCTGAGTGCGTGAGTACGCCAAGCGTGCATGGGGCGCAGGACGCAGCACGAGAGATCCTGTCTGCGCCAGGCGCCGCTGAATGTGCGAGACATCGCACGACGTCTGCGTTTCGCTCGAACCCACATAGCGGCTATCGGTAACGAGTCGCCCCAACGCTTCGTGGAGTGCGGCGTGCCAGTGCTCAGGCGGCAGGTCGCGCCAGGCACGCACGGCATAATCAAGCGCGTAATCATTGAGCTTAAACGGATCATCGTCAAGCGATTGCCGCGTGTCGCGAAATCGATGCTCGGCGACCAACTGATCACTCAATATATGGATCGCCTCGCTAAACAGCTCATCATTTGAGGGCGCACGGAACCCGACCGACAGCGTCACGCAGTCGTCACTCAAGGACGTTCCCCAATGGGCGAGTCCACCCGGCACGTACAGCATATCGCCCGGCGCCATGTCGACACACGCGCTTTGTTCAAAGTGCGCCAATAATTTAATCGTGTCGTGTACCTGTATAGACGTACGGTCATCGCACTGCTGGCCGAGACGCCACTTACGCCGACCGCGACACTGTATGAGAAACACATCGTAATAGTCGAAATGTGGACCGACACCACCTCCTTGTGGCGCAAAACTGGCCATAATGTCCTCTAATCGCCAGCGTGGTAAGAACGAAAAGTGCTCAAGCAACGCCCGCAGCGCGTCATCCCATTGATCCACGCCTTGTACCAGCAGCGTCCAATTGCGTAGACCGAGCGCGTCGTAATCAAAGTCGGGAAACGGGCCCTGGTGACACACCCACTCTCCCTGGGGGTCATAACCCGCCACAATACGTGACTCAACGCTGTCTTCGCAGGCTAGCCCTGCCAGCTCATCGCCATCGATAAGATCCACCGCCTGCGGTAACGCATCAACGAACAGATACGGTTGCTGCTGCCAGTAATCGGTCAGAAAGGAATGCTTTGACAGTTTCGAGAACATCAAACGGAATCGTATCGTACTGAAGGCCAAAGTCGAAGGTCGGCTGCACTCAGGGCTCGTGCATGCGTATCTGGCACCGCGTCACAGGTCGCGGATCGAGCGATCACGGATGGAATTTCAATTCAATGGCTTAGGTGACCACGATCCGCGCATGGCTAGGTGGGGGTGGTCGGACGCAATTGATGCTGTAGTAACAAGTGGGGTCGGTCTGTCGCCAGTCGGCAAGCCGCGCTCACCCTAAAAGGACTCCATGCAGGTAAACTATTCACCTGCCAACACATCACGAAGCGAATAAGATGGATAAAAAAGCAGTCAGCCAGCTCAAGAAAGCATTTCTCGAGGCGACGTCGCTGAACCATGCGGCACAATCATCGTTTGTCGAGGCGCTGACCGCAAAAGACCCGCGTCTCGGTCAACAGCTCGCAGAGCTGTTGTCTTTTCAGGCAACCGGCGAAGACGAAATCGCCAAAGCGGTGCAGTCCGTGGCGACCGACTTCAACGAAACGGGTGACGACGCCTACATTGGGCAAACGCTCGGCCCCTACAAATTGATTGAACATCTTGGCCAAGGCGGTATGGGAACCGTCTATCTGGGCGAACGCATCGACGGCGAATTTGAACAAAACGTCGCCGTGAAACTGATCGGCAGCCAGTCGTTTTCAAGACAATTAGTAGAACGCTTTCGTAACGAAAGGCAAATTTTGGCACGTCTCAATCACCCTTTTATCGCCCGCATTTTGGACGGCGGCACGGCCGAGAACGGTGTCGCCTACCTGGTTATGGAACTGGTTGAGGGAATTCCGATCACTGACTATTGTTCCGACAACGCGCTTTCCATGACACAACGGTTGAATCTATTCCTCCAGGTTTGTGAGGCCATTGAGTTTGCGCACAAAAATTTGGTCGTACATCGGGATATCAAGCCGTCCAATATATTGGTAACGACTGATGGCACGCCCAAACTACTGGATTTCGGCATCGCGAAATGGCTTGATCCGATGAGCAGCACCGACGCTAACCAGCCCGCCACCGTGGTTGCCATCACGCCGGACTATTCAAGCCCCGAGCAAATTCTCGGCCAGCCGGTTACGACATCGTGTGACGTTTATTCACTGGGTATTTTGCTGTACGAAATGCTAACGGGCACACGCCCATACGAACGTCAAGGCAAACGCCTCAGTGAGATCGAGCAGGAAATTCGTCTTACCGGCGCCACCAAACCCAGCGCCGCTCTTGATCGTGAGGGCCGATCGGCTACCGCGCTGATCAATTCGCGCGCATTGAGTGGCGATCTCGACACGATTGTCATCGCGTCCATTAGGCGCGAGCCCAACGACCGGTACCAAAGCGTTAATGCTCTGGTGATGGACATTCATCGCTATCTCAACGGCGAACCCATTGCGGCTAAACAACGCCATATCGGCTATGTGGCGTTAAAGTTTTTGCGTCGCAATCGATTGCCCGCGACCATTGCGATGGCGATGATGCTGGCGACGGCCGGAGCGATCTACTTTCATATCGATCAAATTGAAACGGAACGGGATCGCGTTGTCGCCGAGTCGCGAAAGGCGATGGCCGTTACGCGTTACCTCGAAAACCTGTTTGAAATCACAGGTCCAAATGATGCACTGGGTAAGGAAATCTCTGCTTTGGATATACTTGATCGCGGCAGACAGAGACTGGACAAAGAATTGGCCGATCAACCCGATGTGCGGGCCCGTTTGCTCACGTCAATCGGCACGGTGTATCACAATCTCGGTGTCGCCGATCAAAGCGTCGACATAGCCAAACAAGCCGTCACGATCCTCGATGAACTGCCCCCTACTCCGCAAATGTTGCTCAGTCTTGCCAGTCTTGCGGAAATGCACCGGCTTCAGGGGGATTATGACCAGACGCGCCGCGTGTTGGAGCGCGCCGACCGCTACATGGCGACGTTGGATAAAAACGACGGGATTGAGGTTGCGCGGTTTCAGTATGAATACGGTGAGCTCTCTCTTAACGAAGGTAAATACCAAGACGCACTGACTTATTTCCATCGCACGATGACGCTGCTCGATGATTTGTCTGTGGGCGATCCAAAATTCAAAGCTAATCTGCTTGCCTCACTCGGTCAAAGTTATCAATTTGGCGGTGATGTTGATAAGGGTGAACGCTATATGCGCGAGTCACTCGAGCTTATCGATGAACTCGATTATGACATTCCGCTCGACCGATCGACGATTTCTCACAATCTGGCGACCTTGCTCCATGAACTCGGTCGCTACGAGGAAGCCGAGGTCCTCTATCTCGACACCTACGAAATTGAGGGCCGGATATTGGGGGAAGATCACCACGCGCTCGATGTTGTCATGACGAACATCGGGCGTCTTTATAAAGATATGCGTAATTTCGAGAAGGCTGAACAGTTCTTGCGTGGCGCCATAAGGGTAGTGCAAAAAGTGCATGGTGATAATCATTTCTTTACGGCCTACAACACAAAAAATCTCGCGGATCTCCTGCGAGATAAAAACGACTTCGCCAACGCCGACGTCCTGTACACTAAAGTGATCGCGACCTATGAAAACACACTGGAAACTGACCACCCCTATATGGCTTCGGCACAGCTAAGCCGCGCTCAACTGTTCGTCCGCCGTGCACGCCCAGACGATGCGGTTAGCGCAGCGGAAGAGGCGCTCCGTATCTGCAATCTGCACTTGCCCAACGACCATTGGCTGACGGCCACCTCCAAAAGCGCGCTGGCGGCCGGTCGCATGCAGAAAGTGTTGTTCGATGCAAGAACCGAAACGCTACTGCTCGAGTCCTGGGAGGCACTCAACGTGTCTCGACCGCATCACAGCACAACACTGGAAGTAGCTCGCCAGCTCTCTGCCTTCTATGCCAAAACGTCGCAGTTGGACAAGCAACGTGTGTTTTCAGAACACGCCGAGGCGATTGTCAACGCGAATCAATAGTCGAGTGCGTCCGGCCGTTGCGGGCATCGCGACGGGTGTTTACCATAGCCCCTCACTTTTGGGCGGAGTGCTTGCGTGTCCGACGATCAACTGACTCGCCTTCTTCAAGAATGGCAGCGCGGCGATGAGAGCGCTCTCGAACAGCTGACGCCAGCTGTGTATGACGAATTGAAGCGGCTAGCCACAGCGGCGTTTCGCAGTGAACGTCCTGGGCATACCTTACAACCCACCGCGCTCGTCAACGAAGCGTATCTCAAGCTGATCAATGCGAGTGTCGATTGGCAGGATCGCGCGCATTTTTTTGCGCTCGCTGCCCGTATGATGCGGCGCATACTGGTCAATCACGCCAAGGCACGAATCGCGCAAAAACGAGGTGGCGGCATGGGCCACGAAACGTATCAGGACGATGTGCACGCTAGTATCGATGACGACCAGTTTCTGGTGCTCACGCTAGACGATCAACTACACCAGCTGGCGGAGCTTGACCCGCGCAGCGCGGAGGCTATTGAGTTGCACTACTTTGCCGGCTTAACACATAAGGAAATGAGTCTCGCGCTCAACATTTCCACGTCTACGCTCGAACGCGATCTCAAGTTTGCCAAGGCCTGGATGCGCAAGAACCTCGCCGAACTCAAAGACGGCGAATAGTTCACCCGACTCTTTGCCCGCCCACCTATCCGGTGGAAAGCGTATGACCAGAGAGCTGATGACGATGAACGAGCGCCTCAAACTCGTTTGGTGGAATCGCTTTGCTGAACAGAAAACCCTGAACTTGTTCACAACGATGCTCCCGCAGATAGTCCACCTGGGTCTCACATTCGACGCCTTCAGCGACGACTTGCAGATTGAGCTTATGGGCCATGGCGATAATCGCTGCGCAAATGGCTGCATCGTCCTCATCAATACGCAAATCTTGAACAAACGAGGCATCGATCTTCAAGGCATCAATCGGAAACCGCTTTAGATAGGCCAGACTGGAGTAGCCAGTGCCAAAATCGTCCACGGACAGTCCCACGCCCAACTGTTTTATTCTCTGCAGCGTCTCGATCACCTTTTCAACATCTTGCATCAGCATGCTTTCTGTTATCTCAAGCTCGAGGTTGACGGGATCAACGCCGGCGCGTGCGAGTGTTTCTGCGACACTGGCGACAAGATCACCCGTGTACAGCTGCGGCCCAGACACATTAATGGAAACCGCGAGGTTTGACAGTGGAGAATGACGCCAAGCTCGGAGCTGACGACAGGCCTCCTCCAACACCCAATTGCCAAGTGACAGAATCAGACCGGTTTCTTCTGCTATAGGAATGAACTCACCGGGGGAAATCCAACCTCTATCGTGGTGACGCCAACGAACCAACGCCTCGGCGCCGACAATCGACCACGACGCGAGGTCAAGTTTCGGTTGGTAATGCAATTCGAAGTCGTCGTTTTTGATGGCCTTCCTGAGCTCCTCTTCCAACGACAGCCGATGAAGAGAACGCTGACGATTTGACCCCGAGTAGAAGCAATGCGTGTTTCTGCCTGCGGATTTTGCACGATACATGGCCGAATCCGCGTTCATTACCAAATCGTCTTTGGTGTGCCCATCTTTCGGGTAGAACGCCACACCAATACTCGGTGTCACCACAAGATGATGCCCTTTGCAGCTAAACGGCTCTGATAAGGTGGCAACGATTCGATTGGCGATAGACGTCGCCACCTCTTTGGAACTGACGTCATGCATGACGATGACAAATTCATCGCCGCCTAGACGCGCCAGTCGAAATTGATCGTAGGCCTGATCACCCATCTTCATTAAATCATCGCTGGCGCGCGTGCAATTATCCAACCTGCGTGCTACCGCCTTGAGCAGCTCATCGCCAATCGAATGACCCAACGTGTCGTTAATGCGTTTGAATCGATCCAGATCAACAAGCAGCATGGCGAATTTACGCTGGTCGCTCGACGCTGAGTCAAGAATTCGTTCCAATTCTTGGGAGAACAGATGCCGGTTAGGCAACCCTGTGAGACGATCAAAATAGGCTAAATCGTAAATTTGCGATTCGGACTGTTTGCGTTGAGTAATGTCGCGTACCATCGCAAGCACGGATTTTCGATCACGCGCCACAAAACGCGTTTCTAAGAACACACCCGCATCGGCGTACTCATGTTCCAATATTTGCGGTTCGGACGTCTTGAAGGCCTCAGCGATTTTGCTTATCGCTCGCGCTCTCACCTCACCCTCAAATAACTCTGAAAAGGCCACATCACGCAGCCCGTCAATGCCGACCGACACGACCTCATCGACGCCTGCCGGCCCGCTCAGCACAGCACCGTGCTCGTTCAAGACAAACAGCACATCCGGGATCGCACTCACCAATCCGCGAATGTCGTTGAGTGCGTTGCTCGAGCGTAGTAAGTAGCGCACGCGAAACGCAAGCACCGACCAATCGATAGGCTTGGTGATAAAATCCGTCGCACCGATGTCGAATGCTTTACCGGCAGAGGAAAAGTCGTCGAGGCCGGTAACGATACACACGGGCGTTGTGCGCCGCGTTTCGGTCGCACGGATTTTCTCACAAACCGTCAAACCGTCCATTTGCGGCATATCGACATCCAGAAGTACCGCATCGGGCGCATTCGCAAGATAGAGATCAAGCGCCTGCTCCCCATCGCGCGCCTCAAGCACGTGCATACCAGCCTGTTCCAAAACTTCACGGGCGATAAGACGAGTAGTCGGGTCGTCATCCGCGATCAAAATAACCGGTTGTGTCGGCTGAGAATGAGTCATCGCGCACCGCCCAATTCGATTTCCAGTTCGCAAACAACACGGTCATATTCGAATTCCAGGGTCTGCTTGAGCGACGGATCAGCCGAGATTGTATTATCTCGCCCCATCACCTCCAGTCGCTTACAAAAACTGGCAAGTTGCGTTGCGCCGATATTCATACTACTGGACTTCAATGCATGCGCAGTTTCTCGAACAATAACGGCATTCTCACTTTCGATCGCACTACTGAGTTTTTCTTTGATCACACTGGACGACGACAAATAGAGATTAAGAATTTTGCGTAGAAGATCTGGCGCTCCTGGCTGCTGAAGTTGCTGCAGTCGTTTTAGCGTGCTTCGATCGATAGCTGCGTCCACCTCACCGTCCTTGTTCAAGGCGGAATCGGTCTCTTCGAATCCCATCGAGGATTGATCCAACACGGTTGTTGACGTTAGGTCCGCCGCCTGAACTCGTTGAGCGAGCGGTAAATACAAGGATAAGAGCGCGTGAAGTTGTTCTCCCGTGAACGGCTTCGTGAGCCAGTCGTCCATCCCAGCGCAAAGGGCTTCTTCTTTATCACGTTCCAAGGCATTCGCCGTTGCTGCGACGATGGGTGTGCGAGAACGATCTGTTTCAGCCTCTATGAGTCGAATGGTCTCGGTTGCTTTCAGACCGTCCATCACCGGTAGTTGACAATCCATTAGGATAAGATCAATCGGCTCAGACGAAAATTTCTCAACAGCCTCGAGACCGTCGCTGGCCAACACCACCTGTAGACCGAATTTTTCCAACATTGAGAACGCCACTTGGCGATTGACGTGATTGTCTTCAACAAGCAAAACTCGCCCCTGCAGCTGTTGGCTGGCAGTAAAAACAGGCTCAAACTGACTCCGGTCCTCTTCGCCCCGCATCACCCTGGCGAGCGTGTCAAACAGCTGCGAGTGCTTCACCGGCTTGCACAATTGTCCGGCAATGTTGAGCTCACGCATATCGTCTTCAGGAATTTGCGATGCAACGGAACTGAGGATAATGATTTTTAGCGTACTCAATGCCGCACTAGCGCGAATGGTTCGCGCCAACTCGAGCCCATCTTCTAGCGGCATATGACGATCCAGTAAAACCAAATCATAGGGCGTATTGTTATGAGCGGCCTTCACCAGTTTCTCGTACGCCTGTCCGGCCGATGACGCGGTACCCACTAACGCGCGCCAACTGTCCAGCTGGTGTTCGAGAATGTCGCGATTCGTCGCGTTATCATCCACAATCAACACGCGTTGATCGGACAATCGCGGCATCTGCGTGCACTCTCCGGCGGCAACAAAATGACTGGTATGCATACGCAACCGGAATGAGAAGACGGAACCATCCGATGGATGACTGCTGACCTTTAGCTCGCCACCCATTTGCTCGACAAGCTGCTTGCAAATCGCAAGCCCAAGACCGGATCCGCCATAGAGCCGAGTAATGGAGCCGTCCGCCTGAGTGAAGGACTCGAAGATTTGTTGCTGTTCTTCCGGTGCGATGCCGATGCCCGTGTCGTGCACTTCGAAGCGGATCGTCTCATAGTCTCCAAGTCGCTCCTCCACGGACAACTTGACCAACACCTCTCCGTCGTGTGTGAACTTAATGGCATTGCTGACAAGGTTGGTGATGACTTGACGCAACCGCACAGGATCTGTTTTGACCAACTTATTGAGCCCGGGCGGCACCATGGTCATGAGTTCAATGTTCTTTGCGTGTGCCTGACTGGCCAAACTGTCGACCGTTTCTTCGATCACAGCACGAAGATGCACGTCGACGATCTCCAAATTGAGTTTGCCTGCCTCCATTTTGGAAAAATCGAGTATGTCATTAATCACGTTGAGCAGTGATTCAGCCGACGAGTAAATGGTGTCGGCGAATTTGCGCTGTTTGGGCTTTAGCGGCGTGCTGCGCAGTAGCTCGGTCATTCCGAGCACACCGTTCATCGGCGTTCGAATTTCGTGACTCATTCGTGCCAGAAATTCACTCTTAGCCTTTGAAATCGCTAGCGCGTCATCACGCGCTTTTTCCAGTTTCATACGCCCCCGTTGTAGCTGCTCCGCCATCGCCGCAAACTCACCGCCCAGCACACCGACCTCGTCACGACGCCATCTGTCTACATCAAACTGAAGATTGCCGGTTTGACGAATGGTTAAAATTTGACTTGTGAGTTTGGTCAGTGGCGCAATAATCAGACGCCGGACAAACAGCAGCGTCGACACCAGGAATATGGCGGTAAGCACAACGAGCAGTAACGTGAGTTTCTCGGTGATTTCCGCGCCCACGCGCGTTACGCGCTTGGGTGTGTGCACACGTAGGTTCGCCACGGTGTTACCGTATAGATCACGTAGAGGCTTAAAGCCAAACGACGCGATGCCGGTCGTTTCCACCACTCGCATTGCGCCATTTTCGGTGTGAGGTCCATGTGTCGACGTGGTGGGCCGCGGCGTGGCGTCATCCAATAAATACACACTCGCCATGGTGCGCTGTTCGATCGCCAGCATGCGCTGATGAGTGAAATATCGGCCCACGACGACGCTGCCGGCCACTGGCCCACCGGCCTCGTCGGTAAGAATCGGATAGGACGCGACCTGCATAATGCCGGAGCGCGTGCGCAGAAGACCCGAAATCGAGTCGCCAGGCGATTGATGAGTAACAAGAACATGATCGCGAACCAGAGGCGATTCGAACTCTTGTTCAACGCTCAGCGGCTCGTCCGCATCCGGATTGGTCAGTTCCGCGTAAAGACGCTCACCATTCGCGTTAAAAATTAGCACCATGTGCAGCCGACGACTCGCTCGATTCGCCCGCACAATGCTCTTGTCTGCAAATTCTGGACGGCGGCCCTGGGCAAACTCATACGTTAGGTCACGGCGTGACAACTCAATGTTGGCATTTTTCAACGCGCTCAGATCAGCCTCCAGCGCTTGTGAGACGCGGGTCAATGCCGCTTCGGTGGATTCGCGATCAAACTCATGAAACAACGGAAACACCGTCCATTTGAGAATGACGTAGCTAACGAGCGAAAACGCCAACCCAAGCCCTAGGAACAACCAGACTGTTTTTCTTCCCAGCGACATTCAATTCCTTTGAGCCAATCGCATCTCAATGCCCCCCGCCTCTCGCGGTCGTAATCTGCATCGCAGCCAAAAACATTGATGCACTAAGGAGATAGCGGCCAAAAACGGTGAACGTTTAGTCACAATCCAATCGATCCAGGCAATCTTGTTCTTATGTCAAAGCCGTGTCCGGGTAACCCCTATCAGAGCATTTCTTGCAGGTCCACGCTCAAGGCTAAAGGTGTGCCCGGGATTGCCGCTAAACGGTGTATTGGGCACCTGTCCCCGGATGGCTCGTGTGGAAACGGCCAGACGCGCCGCCCTGTTTGCCCGACCCGCGGGCTGACCACCCACACTGGAGACGCGCACATTGGATATCGCAACACTGGTCGGACTACTTGGTGCCATCATCACGGTGGGCGCCACGATTCTACTCGGCGGATCGGCCTCAACCTTCTTCAATATCCCCTCGCTGGTGATCGTACTGGTCGGTACGCTGCTGGTGACTATGGTCAAATTCAGCCTCGCTCAATTTCTGAGCGCAACCAAAGTCGCGGTCCATGCCTTTACCAACAAACTGCCTGAACCCGAGGCACTGATCGAAAAAGCGGTTGAACTTGCCAAAGCTGCACGTCAGTCGGGCATCCTGGCACTGGAAGAGGCAGAGGTACCGGATCCGTTCATGAAAAAGGGCATCAATCTGCTCATCGACGGTCACGACGCAGACGTTGTGCGCAAGATGCTTGAAGACGACACCCGCTTGACGGTGCAGCGCCATCTTAACGGCCAGGGCATTTTTAAAGCGATTGGTGATGTGGGTCCGGCGATGGGCATGATCGGGACGCTGATTGGTCTGGTGCAGATGTTGTCCAATATGGACGATCCGAAACAGATCGGGCCGGCCATGGCCGTGGCGCTGCTCACCACACTCTACGGCGCCATCCTCGCCAACGTGATCGCAATTCCAATCGCCGACAAATTGGTCAAACGCAGTGCCGACGAAAAACTCTGTAAAGCGATGATCATCGATGCACTGATGGGTATTCAAGACGGGCAGAATCCGCGCGTTATCGAGGGTTTATTGCAAAACTACCTACCGAGTTCGCTTCGTCCCACAGAAGACGCAGAGGCCGCCTGATCGATGTCCGACGCGCCTGAAGAAAAAGGTACTCCGGCGTGGGTCATGACCTTCGCCGATCTGATGAGCCTACTCATGTGTTTCTTCGTGCTGCTCTTAGCGTTCTCTGAAATGGACGTCATGAAATTCAAGCAGCTCTCTGGTTCGATGAAAGAAGCGTTCGGTGTGCAGGCCGACATGAAAGCGGACTTCATCCCTAAAGGCACCAGCGTCGTAACCACCGAGTTCAGCCCGGGACGTCCAGACCCGACCGTGCTCAACGAAATTCGACAGCACACAATCGACTCGTCCAAGAGCACGTTGGAGTTCAAAGACGGTGAGCACGATCTACCGCCCGAACTCGAGGAAATTATCGAGGACCTGGAACGAATCAAAGAGGAGCTCAAAGAGGAAATCGAGAACGGCAACCTCAGCGTCGAACGCGAAGGCTCTCGCATTGTCATTCGCATTCATGAGCAGGGCTCATTCGCGTCAGGCTATGCCGACATCCAAGATAATTTCTTACCAACGCTGGACAAAATCAGCGCACTCAGCGCGTCAATGAACGGCATCGTACAGATTACCGGACACACCGATAACGTGCCCATCGCCAATCAGCGATTTCGCTCAAACTGGGAGCTCTCGTCCAGTCGGGCGGTCACGGTGGCTCATCGTATGCTCAAGCGCAGCGATCTCGACCCTAGACGCATTGTGATCACAGGTTTGGCGTGGACTCAACCGGTTGTTGACAACGACACACCGGCTAATCGTGCGCTCAATCGACGCGTCGAAATCAACATTGTACGCAGCGTATTTGACGACGTTGCGGCCGACATTGATCAAGCCGACTCCCCCACTGAACCGCCCGCTGAATCCGACCTCTCCACCGCACCATAGAGCACCGCCGTGAGTATGAAAGAAACCGCCAATCGTCGTCAGGACTTTCGTGTCGAAGACCAAATTCTACTTGACTATGAAATTGTCACGGAAACCGAAATGCGTGGAGGCTTACGCAACATTGTTCTGGTCGACTCAGCCGAGCTGAACGCTACCACCACCCTGCGTCGTCTCGAAACCGACATCCAGGACGCGTTGGCCACGATTCAAAAAACCGACAAAGATCTGTCGCGGTGTCTGGATCTTCTCAACAACAAACTCAATACCATCGCAAGCCTTGTGCCGATGGCGGTTGAAATCGATGCCGCCCTCAAGCGGCGTGAGGTCCGGACTTGCAGTCTCAGCGCTTCCGGCATCGCATTTAGTTGTCGTCGAGCGTTAGAGGTAGGCAGCAACCTGTGCTTACGCATGGTCGTACTGCCCAATTACCATCATGTTATGGCTTATGGTGAGATCATTCGCGTCACGGAAATGCAAGAGCCCGTCGACGGATTCACTCATGTGATTGGCGTGCGTTTTGTTCATATACTCGATCGCTATCGCGAGGTTTTGGCCCGCCGCGCATTGCAACGCGAAATAGAAGATCTGCGAATAAAACGCCTCGATTCAGAGGAATCGCACGAGAACCCATGAACAACCGTCAGCATACAACGCTTGACTTGTCGATTGGATATTGACAGGTTGATGCGTATGGGGGAATGGTATTTGCGACGAGTCGTGAGTGCGGTGGTTTTTGTTTGGGTAACCTCGGCAGCGGCGGACAACACGCCTACGCCTAATCAAGCTAGCGCCTCGATGACCCTATCGGTAACGGTTAACACACCGATCAACGCGCGTGTGCTACAGCCACGCACAGCCGATCGTCCCGCCCAATCGGAACCGCGTGTGTGCCTTGAAGGCGGTGATTATTCCTATCGCCTCTACTCACTCAACCGAGCAGGCGAACATCCGTTAACGATAACTACCACAGCGCCAAACCCCATCAAGAGCGATACTGATGGAGCCTGTATGCTCACGGCGGATTGGGTGCGTCAACAGATAGAGCACAGCGATCACGCAATTGTGAGGCTGATCATTTCACCTGAGTAGTGGGACGGTTTATCGATCGATGATCACACCAGATGGCTCCGGGCTTTCCCAATCACATAGTCATTTCAGCACAGACCGCCGCCTTACTCTGGTGGCAGGTTGCCAACTCGTCCGATGAATCAGGATGCGACGTTTTCTTTGAAGCGAGCCAATAACTGCGCCTGAGACGGTCGGCGGGCGGAGCCCATTTGACCCAGCGTATCGTCCGACAAGGCCAACTCGAACTCTTCGGTTTCCGCGTGTCCGTTCACGGGCTTCTCGTCACTCGGTAACTGTTGTTTGGGGGTGGCGTGGGAATTCTCGGGCGACGAAAGATCGGTCGACCCCGAACTGTTGGGCGTCGTCAACGTCGTATCGACGCATCCTGTCGATTCGCTCTTAACCAGCGACGACCATTCGGTTGGAGTAAACGATTGCTTGGGTAATGACTCGGTGCGATGTAGTCGCTTGAGTAGCCGAATCTCTGACGTCTTAAGACCGATCTCTTCGAGCAACGCGGTCTCCACAGAGCCTCGTTTTAAGAGTCTCGTTGCCATGGCAAAACGTTCTGTCGGTGCTACCGACTGATTCAGCCGATTCTGGCTAAATTTGAGTGAGTCACATTGCTCGCTGAGTACGGTTACCTGATCGGTGGTCACGATTTGCTGCTGCAAACACACGACAAGCTGCTCATGGAGCTGTCGGGTGAGCGCGCGCTGGCGGCGAGCGTTGTCGGCCTCTGCGGAGATCGACCGAAACATAAACAGTCCGCCAGTGAGATACAATATGAGCGCGATAAAGGCGCTGTATTGATGGAACAATGTGGAAAAAACGGCGCTCATTACACGTACTCGTCAATCAGTGGTGGGGAATCCTCGTCGTCATCGCTAGGCGTGGACGGCAAAGGCTTTTCGGGCTTCGTTCGTTCATCGTTTGATTGCTTCTGTTCGCGACGACGTACGGGCAGAATCGGACTGGCCGGTTTAATTTCACTGACATCGCTCATTGACCTCTCCTACCGTCAGCCAGTCCATTCGCCCAGGCGCGCCCGTAATCGAACGACCGCTTTGCTGTGAATTTGCGATACACGCGATTCGCTCACCTGCAGGACTTCGCCAATCTCACGAAGATTGAGTTCATCGTCATAGTACAGAGACAGCACTAGCGCCTCTCGCTCCGGCAGCTTGCTAATCGCGTCCGCCAACGCGAGGCGAAACTCCTCCTCGGACGCACTCTCTTGCGGCCCTAATTCCAAATCGCCCGCAGGCTGTGTGTGACTGCCCTCACTCTGCGTCTGCTCGAGCGAGAATAATCGGCAGGTCGTCGCATCGCGCAACACCTTATGATATTCGTCAAGACCCAGACCGAGTTCCTCGGCGACCTCACTTTCGCGAGCGCTTCGGCCATGACGCATTTCGACAGCGCGCATTGCCTCGGTCACTTTACGCAGCTTTTGATACACCGATCGCGGCGTCCAGTCTGATCGCCTCACTTCATCCAGCATGGCGCCACGGATGCGAATACCGGCGAACGTCTGAAAGTTAGCACCGCGTGACGCGTCATATTTACGCGAGGCTTCAAGCAAACCAATCATCCCGGCTTGGATCAGATCGTCGACATCGACATTTCCGGCCAGGCGGCTAACTAAATGATAGGCAATGCGTTTGACCAACTGAGCGTTCTCAATAACCAGTTCGTCCTGTGCACTCGACGAGTACTGTGCATACGCTGTACTGACCACCATTACACAACCTCCGCGGGCATCGGCGCCACCAATCGTTCGGCGAAAAACTCAATATTGCCCCGCGCACCGGCACGGCTGGCTCGCTTAGATAAATTATGGGCCACGTCGCTCAACGCTTTGGCCGCCCGACTGTCCGGATACGTGTTTACGACACCGCATTGCTGCTGAATCGCTTTACGCACACTCGAGTCTTGCGGTACGTGCCCCAAGTACTTCAATCCGACATTGAGAAATCGCGCTGCGACCGCACTCAATTTGTCAAACAGATGCCGGCCATCGACCGCACCGCGAGTCTTGTTGCACAGAATACTGAAGTGCTTTACGCCGTGATCACGACTGAGAAGCTTTATTAATGCATAGGAATCGGTGATTGACGCCGGCTCATCACACACCACAACGACCACCTCCTGGGCCGCCGCACTGAAGCGAATCACGCTATCCACAATGCCGGCGGCTGTGTCGATAATCAGATCATCTACGGGCGTTGCCATATCGCTGAACGCCCATATCAAGCCACTGTTCTGAGCCGGTGTAGTATCCGCTAATTGCCGGATACCCGATGACGCCGGCACAATTTTAATGCCACCGGGTCCATCGATCATGATGTCGTCCAGCGAACACGTCCCATTCATGACGTGGGCCAAGTTCTTTCGCGCCTGCAACCCGAGACACACATCGACATTCGCGAGGCTCAAATCGGCGTCCATCAGCACCACATTCCGCCGCAACGAGGCGAGCGCCATGGCCAGATTGATCGAGACCATCGTTTTGCCCACGCCGCCTTTGCCACCGGTAATGGCGACTACGCGCACAGGTTGCGGCATCGCGCGACGCAGGCCGGCTGCTTGGTCCGCTGGATAATTAGGCGAAGACATGCGCATGACCCTCCGCAAAATGCCGGGCCATAAATTCATCGCCGTGCTCCATCGCTTCTTCTTGCGCGAGCCGCTCAGCGCGATCTATCAATGTTTGGCCGCTATTTTGTGTGCTGTGTAAATCCTCCGGCACCCGTTGTCCGTTCGCGAGCAGGGTGATCGGCAACTGTCGGCGAATGGCGACCGAGAGCGCTGGGCCTAAACTGGTTGCCTCATCGATTTTCGTTAGAACACAGCCATCCAATGGCACGTCCCCAAAATGTCGGACCACGTCATCAAGCGTTTGCTCTTGTGCGTTAGCCGCCAGGGTCAGATATGTTCGAATCGACGCATCGTCGAGATGGAGCGCTTGCAGATGATCCGCCAAGCCACGCGCGCGCTGGCTCACGCCGGCGGTGTCAATCAGCACCAGTTGTTTGTCGGACAGCCCTCGGAGTACGTCACTCAATTCGCCCGCTTCGTTGACGCACAGTGCCGGGACATCCAATATTCGAGCAAAGGTGGCGAGCTGTTCTTGCGCACCAATACGAAAACTGTCTGTGCTCACCAGCGCGACTTGATCACGCCCATATTTTAGCGCGTAGATCGCCGCTAGTTTGGCGATGGTGGTGGTTTTCCCGACACCGGTCGGACCGATGAGTGCGACGATACCGGGCGCGGTCGTCATGTCCTGATCCGGCAGCGGCAGCGCCTCGGCTAAGACGCGCGTCGCGTTTTCGATCTGCAGCGGCACCTCAAAACAGTCCGCCACACGGTCAGCGAGTTCCTGCGCCAGTCCCGCATGGATACCCATCGCGGCGTATTGCTGAAGTACGGCGGCTCGTTCCGGACTCCGCTCGCAGGTTGACTGCCACGCCATCTGCGATAACTGTTCGGTGAGCAGCGAGCGCATGCTTGTCAGTTCCTGGCGAACTGCTGTCATTTCGGTCGCCACTGGTTTTGACGCGTTGGATTTTGATTCATCGCTCACGGCAAGAGACTCACTAAACGGCGTGTCATCGGAAAGCAGCGACGACAGTTCATTTTGCTCAGGCGAATCGGCCAATGCCTGATGATCTGTCGACGGATCGGCGGGCTGGTGAATAAGCGTTTCGTCGTAATCCACGGCCGCCACCACTTCCACACCATTGTCCGCTCGGCGATTTGAGAGGATCACCGCATCGGGACCTTGTTCTCGACGAACAGCGGCGAGTGCAAGTCGCATTGTAGGCGCATTAAATCGTTTGATCTTCATACGTTGTCCTGTCTGTGGTTCGTGTTACTCGAACCGGTTTCTGTGTTATCCGCCACCCTGCTCGAGCACGCGGCCGTCAATGTTGCTCTGTTCGCGCTAACCCACTGTCGCGACCATACGGATGGGCTTGTCATCCGGCACCTCGTTGAACGCGAGTACATTCAAGTTAGGCAACGAGTGTCTGGCCAGCCGCGCAAACCAAGCACGCAGTCGTGGCTCAACCAGCAACACCGGCGTTTCACCTGCCGCCTCCTGTCGCTTCGCCCCGTCTTTCAGCGCACCATGGACCCGTTCAACCAGGTCGGGTTCAAAACCAGGGCCGTTATCCGCTGAATTGGCTTGTAGTGAATTTTGCAATATCTGTGCCAGCTCCGGTTCGAGCGTCAGCACCGGAAGCTCATCTCGTAAGCCACTGATTTGTTGAACGATTGACCGTCCGAGCGCAATGCGCACCTGGCTGATTAGAACGTCAGGATCCTGACTGACGGTCGCCGCAGACGCCAAAGTTTCGACGATTTTGTGCATGTTGCGCAGCGATATTTTTTCGTTGAGCAAGGCTTGCAGAACTTTGAGTAGAACACTCATCGGCAGTGATTTGGGTACAAGATCTTCGACCAATTTTGGCGAGGTCTCGGCGACACGATCGAGCAGCTGTTGCGATTCATGCGTGCCGAATAAATCCGCTGCATGATGTTGAATCAGTTTGCTCAGATGCGTCGCCACCACAGTACTCGTGTCCACCACTGTGTAGCCGAGCGTTTGCGCATGCTCTCGATGGGCCGGTTCGATCCATACCGCATCCAAATCAAAGGCCGGATCCTTGGTGTCGATGCCGGCCAGTTTGCCAAACACCTGGCCAGGATTGATGGCCAGATCACGATCAACGTGAATCTCTGCCTCCGCCACCGGCACGCCCATAATGACGATACGATACGCATTCGGCGCAAGCTCCAAATTATCGCGCACGTGAACAGGCTGAATAAGAAAGCCGATTTGCTGCGAGATTTTCTTACGCACGCCCTTAATTCGATTGAGTAGTTCGTTACCACCATTACGGTCTACGAGTGGAATCAATCGATAGCCAACCTCAAGACCAATCGCGTCGACCTGCGGAATGTCCTGCCAGCCAAGTTCCGTAGGCTCTTCCTTCACCGGCGCTTCGACCGCCTCCTCAGACACCGGGGCCGTTTTTTGACGATGCGTCAGATAGGCACCGCCTGCGCAGGCCGCGGCCAAGGTTAAGAAAGCCACGTTGGGCATGCCGGGAATCATTCCTAATAAGGTCAAGATACCCGCCGTGACCACCAGCACGTGGGTCTGACCGAAAAGCTGACCGAGCACCTGATCACCGAGGTTTTGCATACTCGAGACACGCGTCACAATGATCGCTACCGCTGACGACAGCAGCAAAGACGGAATCTGCGCCACCAAGCCGTCACCAATCGTCAGTAGCGTGTAGTTATGCATTGCGACCGACAGCGTCAGATCATGCTGGGCCATCCCGATTGAAATGCCGCCGATTATATTGATGAACAAAATCAGGATGCCGGCGACCGCGTCGCCTCGCACAAACTTACTCGCGCCATCCATTGAGCCGTAAAAATCAGCCTCTTCGCGAATGTCATTACGTCGCCGCTTGGCTTCTTCTTGATTGATCACACCGGCGTTTAAGTCGGCATCAATGGCCATTTGCTTGCCGGGCATCGCGTCGAGGGTAAAACGGGCCGTCACTTCCGAAATGCGTCCCGCGCCTTTGGTGACGACCACAAAGTTGATGATCACCAAGATCGCAAACACCACAAGACCGACGGCGTAGTTACCACCGACCACAAAGTCACCGAATGCCTCAATTACCTTACCGGCCGCACCGGTGCCGGTATGCCCATTGAGTAGCACGACACGCGTCGAGGCAATATTCAGAGCCAGTCGCAGAAGCGTGACGACTAATAGCACCGTCGGAAAGACCGACAATTCGAGTGGGCGACTAACGTAGATAACGGCGAGCACAATTACCAACGACAAAGCGATATTAAAACTGAATAGCGAATCGAGCATCAACGGCGGCAACGGCAAAATCATCATTGCGAGCAACAACAACAGCAGCAGCGGCACACCCACGCCACGCGCGCCCGCGCGGGTCGTTGAAAACAGTTCCATCAATTTATTCATGTATTGTTCTCTTCATCATCGAGCTCCACGGTTGGCCGATCTGGCTCCAATCCTCCGTGTTGCTGCACGTGTCTTACCTGAAACACCCAGGTCAACACTTGGGCGACCGCGGAATACAGGCGAGCTGGAATTTCATCGTTTAGTTCGCAACTTCGGAACAAGGCTCGTGCAAGTGGTGGCGCTGAGAGCAACGGCACGCCGTGCTCGCGTGCCGACTCGCGAATTCGGGCTGCAACTAAGTCCGCGCCCTTGGCCACCACGCGCGGTGCCGCATGACGCTCGGGGTCATACCGTAATGCCACCGCAAAATGCGTCGGGTTGGTGATGACCACATCCGCGGTTGGAACCTCTTCCATCATGCGCGCGTTTGCTTGCTCCATTTGGAGTTGACGAATCCGTGATTTGAGTTCGGGGTTGCCGTCGGTCTCCTTCATTTCATCGCGCACTTCCTGTCGTGTCATGCGAAGCTGTTTGGCGTGCTGCCACAACTGGAACGGCACATCGACAGCCGCAATGAGTAGCAACGGCGCGCTAAACATGAGCAGCGCTTTGACACCGAGAACGGCCGCTTCCACCAACGCCGCTCTAACGGGCATGGTGCTCAGGGCTAAAAACTCCAAGGCGTAGAGCTTGAGAAAGACCACGGCAAAGCCGCCCACCACGGCAAACTTGGCCAGCGCCTTAACAAGCTCGAGTAAGCCGTTCGCGCTAAACACGCGCTTGAGTCCTTTGATCGGATTGAGCTTGCTGGCCTTAAAGGCGATCGCCTTGGTGCTGAACGACCACCCGCCCGTCATGGCCGGTGCGCAGATGGCCGCCGCAAGCACCACCGCAAAAAACGGCAATAGAGATTTGAGTGCCGTGTAGATGGCCTCGCCGAAGGTGGCGATCGGTGCATTGAGATCAAACAGTTCGCCGCGCTCAAGCGCAAGACCCGAGCGCAAGGCCTCCAACGTGTCAACAGCCAGGTTATCCCCAAACGCAAACAGCCCGGCCGTCGCAATAAGCATCACGGTAGCCGTATTGAGTTCGCGGGATCGTGGTACTTGCCCTTTCTTGCGCGCGTCGGCCAGACGCTTCGGTGTCGCCTGTTCGGTTTTTTCTTGACCATTGTTTTCGCTCACGGCGCTAGTATCCGGAACGACTGTTCGAACGCGCCCTCAAGAAGCGATACGAAGACGCCAACAATGTTCGGCACGCTCACCATGAGAATGACAAACCCAAGTACCATCGTGATAGGGAAACCCACCGCGAACAAATTCAGTGTCGGTGCAGCACGGCTAATTACCCCGAACGCCAGGTTCACAATCATGAGCGCCGCCATAGCCGGTAACGCGATCTTAACCGCACCCACGAAAATTTGACTGCCCCAGTAGGCCAGCTGCTGAAAGCTGCGTGGCGCCAGTCCGGTTTCCCCAATCGGTAACACAAAGAAACTCTGTGCAAGCGTATCGATAATCATGATGTGGCCATCAATGGCCAAGAACGCCAAGGTGGCGAGCACCATGAAGTACTGACTCACCACCGGCACGTTTACACCGCGGGCAGGATCGACCGCGATCGCAAAACCTAAGCCCATGCTCATGGCCGCCGCTTGACCGCCCAGTATCAGCGCGTCAAACACAATCTGCAGAGCAAACCCCATGCCGATACCAATCAGCAATTGCTGAGCGGCAACAAGCCCGCCGTTAATGCTCAACGGGTCAATGGCTGGCGGCGCAGGGATCAACGGCACAAGAATGAGCGTCAGTGCGACGGAGATTAGAATACGAATCCGCGGCAGTACCATCGACGCACTGAAGATTGGTGCGACCATTATCATGCCCATGATGCGTATGAACGGCCAAAGATAGATCGCCACCAGATTGGTCAAATCGACGCTGTGCAGCTGCAAGAGCCCGTTGTTGACCGTCACCACCGACATCACCCGACAAGTTGCGGGATGGTGTGGTAAAGACGGCGGGTGAAGTCGAGCATTTTGTGCATCATCCACGGACCACCGATAGCCAATGCCGCCGCCAGCACCAGCAGCTTGGGAATAAAGCTCAGGGTCATCTCATTGATCTGCGTGGCCGCCTGAATCATGCCGATAAACAAGCCAACGGCGAGGGCCGACAGCAACATGGGCGCCGCGATTAACACCGTAAGTGCTAACGCGTTCTGCCCGATGGTCATGACGGTTTCAGGAGCCATAAGTCAAGCGAAGAAACTGGAAGCAAGCGTGCCGACTACTAAGGCCCAGCCGTCGACCAGCACAAACAGCATCAGCTTAAATGGCAAGGAGATAAGCATCGGCGACAACATCATCATACCCATCGACATGAGTACGCTCGAGACCACCAGATCGATAATCAGAAATGGAATAAACATGAGAAAACCGATCTGAAAAGCGGTTTTCAATTCGCTGATAATAAAGCTGGGTATTAATAGCGTGAGTGGCACGTCATCCGGCGAGGCCATTGGCGGGGAATCGGCAATCTCAGACAGAAGCGCCAAGTCCGACTCGCGAGTTTGCGCGAGCATAAATTGCCTTAGCGGAACGCCGGCGGCGACCACCGCTTCATTAAACTCAATATCACCGGCTGAATACGGCTGGATCGCTTGCGTGTTAATCTCGTTTAAAACCGGCCCCATGATAAACAGCGTCAGAAACAGCGCAACACCAATGAGTACTTGGTTGGGTGGCGTTTGCGCCGTTCCCAGCGCTTGACGCAGTATCGATAGCACGATAATGATGCGCGTGAAGGACGTCATGGCCAGCACCAATGCCGGTAGCACGGTGAGCAACGTCATCAGCAGCAGCACCTGCACGCTTAAGGTGTAGGACTGTCCACCATTTTCAGTGGGCGTTGCCGATAGCGCTGGGAGTCCGTCAGCCGACACGGACAGCGAAAACAGCACGGCGACTAACACGCCTGCGACTCGGATCATGAACGGGACTCCGAATGTGGCTGGGCATCGACGCCTTGCAGTGCGCGTTTTAGCTTAGCGCTAAACGATACAGCGTCAACGTCTTCCGAATCAGACAGCGCATTTAGGGGCGCGGCCAATACGTGCAACGTCGTCAACCCCGCCTGACTGGCGCCAACGAGAATCTGCTCTTCGCCTACTTCAACCACGAGGATCTTTTCCTTGGGCCCAAGAGGCAGCGCCGCTGTTACTCGAAGCTGGCCGGTGCTGGGCTGATCGATGCCCTGAAATCGTTTAAACAGCCAAGCCAGGACAAAAATCGCGATGAGCACCAAGCCAAGATTGAGTGTGACTTCAACAAGATTGGTCGTAAGACCCAGTGCTTCTGGCGTCGCGGCACTTTGTGCGTGCGCATGCACAACCGACGCACTCAGCGTCAACGCCATCCATCGTTGAACGTGAGAAAGAACGCTCATGCAGCCGCGTCATCCTTCAGGTTCTTAATGCGTTCACCAGGGCTCACTACATCAATGAGCCGAATACCGAAATTGTTGTCGACCACCACGATCTCAGCCTTGGCGACGAGTGTGCCGTTGACCAGTAAGTCCATCGGCTCGTCGGCCGCACGCTCAAGTTCAACAACCGAGCCTTGATTGAGCTTTAACAGATCGCGAATGGTCATTTGTGTGCGGCCAACCTCGAGCGCTAACGTCACAGGCACGTCCAAAATAACCGCCAAATCGACCTCTTCGGATGACAGACTGGTATCGGTCAATTCATCAAACTGCGCTGGTTCAGCACTGTCGGGGTTAGCCGGTTTGTTCACACCCTCGGGGGTGGTGGACTCCGTGGTCGCGGCTTCTGTGCCGTCGGTTGCCACTGCATCGTGTTCAGAACTCATGAGTTTGCCTCGCTGGATGAAAGGTTTGACTTGCGGTCGGTTACTCGGCCGTAAACGCTGACCGCGTCCATGCCGCGCGAACGACCAAATCGGCCATAGAGCACAGGCGCGTCGTCCACATCCAACTCAATGGTCGACGGCAAATCGATTGGAATAATGTCTCCGGGTGACAAGGCCAGCAGATCGCGTAAGGTCATTGGTAATTCGCACAATGTACCGCTGAGGGCGACGCGTGCATCTTTGATCGCCTGCTGCATGCCGCGTCGAAAGCGCGCGCGTTCGAGCAAACCACCTTGATTGCTCGCCTCGAGGCGGGGTCGTATCGGCTCAATCATGGCAAGCGGCATCGCGACATGACAATCATGTGGCGTGCCCCCAATAGCAATCGTAATACGGACAACGAGCATTGACTCGGTGGACGCGGCCACAGTCACCATGGACGGGTCGGTTTCAAATTTTCGTACCGAGAAATCAAGCGTCAACACATCCGACCAAGTGTCCGCCATAATCGAGAGCAACTGCTCGAGTAGTCGACGAGACATACGCGCCTCAGCCGGTGTAATATCGCGCTCCTCGATCTCGGTCGGATCGCCTTCGCCACCAAAATAATTATCGACAAATCCGTACACCAGGCTAGCGTCGAAAATGATCAGTGCGGTGCCGGGTAGACGCGACTCTTTGAGCGTGTACAGGCAGATGGGGGCTTTCATCGACGCGAAGTATTCGTCGTAGCGGTGACGACGAATCTCACTCAGTGTGACACTGATATCTTTACGAAGCATCGTATAAAGCGCCGTTTGAAGGCGTCGCGTGGTGCGTGTGTACAGCGTGACCAGCGCCGCTGGACAATAACTTGAAACGTGACAGTTTGATTTATACTCAAACGCCGACACGTCGCCGCTAGGTTTGACACCGCTGTTGGTTTTGATCACACCATCCGCGACACCGGTGAGTAGCGCGCCAACTTCCGCCTTGGACAAGACATCGCTATCGCTCATATCGCTACTGCACAACGAACGACGTGAAATACACGCCTTCGATTTGGTTACTGCCGTGATATTGCTTCAGCACGCGGGTGATTTCGTCGAACGCGATCGTCTGCAGTGTTTCGACGCCTTCCGAACCAGCAACAGTCGCGTAATCGACTTCTTGGAACAGTTTAATCAGGTTGTTACGCAATATCGGATGAAACTGTTCGACGCCCTTAATGACCTCTTCATCACGGGCCATCACGTCAATTTTCAATTTGAGGTAATGCGAACCTTCGCCGCGCCCGAGCGTGACCAGCATGTCGGGGTAGAAAGAGAAAAAGAAGGCGGGTGATCCAGCGGCCGCACCATCGCCCATGTCGTCACCGCCGTCCGCGCCTTCACTACCTTCGCTCGCGCCACCCTCTTCGGCCATCGCATCAGCCGGTGGGGGCCCGAATGAAATAATACCGAAGAAGCTCAATCCACCGACCGCAGCGCCGGCGACCACCAGCGATAAGATGACGGGTAGCATGAGCCGTTTAATCAGTGACGGTTTGGCTTCTTCGCCCGCGCTTGCCTCTTCCTCGGCCATGGTGTTTGTCCTTTGCAGTGGGATTGCTCAGTCCAATGCAAACACCGTGCCATTTAGACGCGATCGTTTATTTCTATATATAACAGTAATTTAGGATTTCTGTATGGCCTCAAGGCGTCGCGCATTTGCGTCGGTATTTTGACACGCCGGCAAAAACGTCAACGGCTCAGACAAACTCATCAATCAACGCACGACCACCGCCGATCGGCAGTGCGCCAAGCCGAGGTGCCCCTGGCTCGTGCACATGTCCTCGCCCGTTTTCCGCAATCTCTTTATCACCCGACAGCATGAGTTGCGGATGCGAATTGTCAGCCGATGCATCGGCGTTGTGTTCACGTTCCGCACTACCGTCCGAATCCAAAACATCGGCATCCGCTAACGTCATGCCGTTTTGGGAGAACAAATCCCGGAGTTTCGGCAGCGCGGATTCTAATGCCTCGCGGGCGGCCGGATGCGAGGCCTGAAACAGCAGCTGTGCTTGATCGTCAAATAAGCTGATGCGAACACTGACACTGCCCAACTGCGGAGGATCAAGCCGCAGCTCAGCCTGATTCAGCCCATTGTCGACCATCCACATGAGACGCTGACCCAGGCGTTGGTCCCAGCCGGGCGTACCGGTGCGGGCAAGCGGCGCTAAGTTGGCCACCTGCTGAAGTGCCGCGGTTCGCTCCTGAGCACTGATTTGCGCGGTTCGGAACGGATCGGCCGGCAACGCGCCGTCTTCGGTCAACTCCCCCGCCAGAGCGGCGTCGTCGATGAACGACGCGCCCGTCGCCACCGCGTTCAGTGCGTCGCGACCGGTCAGCGTGTTGGATCGACCAATCCCCGCCCAACCCTGAGCGGGCATCAGCGCCAGCGACTGAAATCCGTTGGGTCCAAGACCACTCGGCAACGGCGACCCACTCAACTGAGCCGGCCCCGCGACCGCCGCTGGCGGCAGATGCCAGCCAGCCAACGGCAACAGGTTGCCGCTCGGTTGCCGCGGTCCACCGGTCGATGGGGCAACCGGTGCGCTTAAGGCGTTGGGCAGAGTCGATCCGCTCACGCCGGCATCCCCGTGGGCAGATAAGGACGCTGAGCCGGACAAACCGACGTATTGAAGCGCGATCCCTTCGCCCGGGCTGGTCGTCGCGCCACTAGCCCCTAATCCGTGCATAGTCAATGTATTAAAGCCATATTGTGATGCAACTTCTGGGTTGGCGGGTGGCACCTTCGGTCCGCCTGTGCCACCGGCGACGGACAGCGTGCCCATAGAGCCAGGATGCGCATCGAAGGGGGCCCCGCCAAGCGGATTCCAACCACCAGGTTGAGCGGCGTCGACAAACACCTGTCCATCGACCAAAGGCATCATAAATAGTTGTTTTTCTTTACTAACTGCGACTTCCTCGAGTGAGACTAACCCATCCTGAGAGGCGAGCGCGGCCAGACTGAAGTGACTGCTTGGCAACGCGTCTGTCGGCAACGGCCGAATGCCGCCGTTCAGCGCTGGTGTGGCGTGAGACAGTCCGTCTTGCCGATGACTCGTAGTAGAGAGGTTCATCGCCTGACTGATTTGCTGTGCTTCTGAAGAATCATCCATATTACTTTGAAAATATTGATAAAACTTCTTGGCATCGTCACTCACATCCGGTGCAAACGAACCGGAACGTCCACCCGGGAGCACGCCCGAAGGTCCACTGAAAATGTGAAAGGCAGAATCGGTTGGTGTGCTTGTACTCACGAAAATCTCCTGAACAAAAGGGTCGCCTCCCGAGAGTTTGCAAATTGTGTGCCATTCGGCCTTTCACAGGTGGCGTACGCTCGACATAACGCCCTAAAAATTCGTCAATTTTTCGACTTCTTTGACTCAAGATCAGGCGGCGTCGGTCGCTATATCGGCTAGGCCGCTAATAAAAGCGTGAATCCCCTACTGACACGGTACCCATCCGCCACCTGGAGTCATCACATGAACGCCGATTTTCTCGCCAAATTGCAAAGTGTCACCAACTTACCCACGCCACCGGCCGTGGCGTCGAGCGTGATTGCCCTTGCTCAGAAACCCGAAGTGGCCATGGCCGATCTGGCCGAGGCCATCACGTGTGATCCGTCGCTCACATCCAAAGTGATGCGGGTGGCGAATTCGCCAATGTATGCACAGAGACGCCAATGCGGCAACCTGCAACAGGCGCTTGTGGTGCTCGGCATCAACGCGGCGGTGACGCTGGCCTTGGGCTTTTCGTTGATGCCCATGCTCCGACGCTCACCGACTGAGAATCGACACCTGGCGTATTCCTGGAAACGCGCCGTGCTCTCCGCGGTGTCCGCGCGCGTGATTGCCAAGCGACTCAACATTCGACAAGCCGAGGATGCGTTCCTAGCGGCTTTGCTCCAAGACATCGGTATCATGGCGATCGACCGAGTGAGTCCAGATTTTTATCAAGACTCTGATTCTGTGTTTACGCAGCATCAAAAACTGATTGCATTCGAGAATAAATACCTCGGTGGCGACCACGCCGAAGTGGGCGCCTGGCTCATTAATCACTGGGCGCTGCCCGGCTACCTACAGCGCGCCGTCGCCGCGAGTCATGATTTTGATGTGCGTAATGAAGACGTCACGCAGGAACGGCTGCTGCGTACCGTTGCTCTGTCGGGCCCCGTTGCCGATTTATGGCTCAAAGAGGGCGACGAGGTTGAAGGCTTTACCGAAGTGGCTGACCTGGCGCGCGACGCGGTTGGCATGGACAATGAAACCTTTGCGCTTGTCATGAGTGAAATCGGTACCAACATTCCGGATATGGCCGCCACCTTTAAAACAGAGTTACTGTCCGAACACGATGCACAGGCAATTGTTGAGCAGGCGCAGGAAGCGCTTACACTGCGTAACTTGGTGTCGATCAACGAAGTGGCAGAGCTGGGTAAAAAGACGCGCCAGCTGCGCAACCTTGCGTACGAGCTACAGCAGGAAAACCAGCGCGACGCGCTGACCAACGTGTCGAATCGCGGCCACCTCAATGACACCCTGTCCAAAGGGTTTAAACACGCTAAACGATTCGGCTGGACTCTGTCGATCGCGTTCATCGATCTGGACGGTTTCAAACAGCTTAACGATCAATACGGTCACCAATTCGGTGACGATGTCTTGCAACGCATCGCAGATTGTCTGTCGGGCGCCGTGCGCTGTACCGATACCGTTGGTCGTTATGGAGGTGATGAATTCGTGCTGATTCTACCGGGTGCCGACGAAGAAGGCGCTGAAGTGGTCGGTGATCGGGTGGTAAATGCGTTACGCGAAGTGCGTCACGATCCTTCCGATAACGAGACCCTCATTGTCACGGCATCGATCGGCCTGGCTACGCTCAATGAGTCTTCCGCATTCTCGACGGTCGCCGAATTTGTGGCCGCTGCCGACAAAGCGGCCTATGCCGCCAAATCCGCGGGTCGTGATCAGTATGCACTCTATCAGCCGGATGGCAATTCCACTCTGGCCAAAGAAGCCTAGTTAAGGCGTATGATCTTTGCCGGGACGGCGTATCGCATGCCGCCCGCTTAGATCATCAAGTTGTTTCTGCTCCTGACGTAACGTCTCATGTCGGGCCGTTTCTTCACGTCGATCGCAGAGCTTTTCGACCGACTGTGTTTTGCGATGTCGGGCTAACCAGCGCGCGCGCAGAGCGAGTCGCTCTGCTTCTGCACGCTCAATTAACTGTTCTTGCTGATGGATGGCTTCATTGAGTCGCTGCGCAAACGCCTGCTGATTTTGCAGCCGACTGGGATCGCAGCGATACCCACCCCGAATTGAGGCGGTATACGCCTCACGATGTTCGCGAAGCTGCGCGAGTTGCGTTGTCGCGGTATCGATTTGTTGTTGAAAACGCCCCATTTCCCTGGCCAACGCCTCTTCTTGACGCGCAAAAACGTCTTTGACCAGCTGAAGACGCTTGGGATCCGATTTCATGAATGAGTGGCCGGATTATTCGGCGTGTGACTGAGCGCGGGCAACAGGGCGCTCAGTTCAGTAATGCTTTGCTCTGCCGGCACACTCGCGTGCATATCCTGGGCCAGAAACTGCACCATTCGGGGCCAGCTCTCGATGGCCCGATCAATGAGCGGGTCGGTGCCCGCTTGATAAGCACCGACATTGATCAAATCTCGGTTTTGTTGGTACGCGCTATACAATGTTCTGAACTGTACAACCCAATCGCGATGCTCGTCGGTCACAATTTGATTCATGATTCGACTGATGGACGCTTCGACATCGATTGCCGGATACAATCCCGACTCCGCCAGTTGTCGAGATAACACAAGATGACCATCCAAGATGGCCCGCGCTGCATCGGCAATCGGATCATTGTGATCATCCCCTTCTGTTAGCACGGTATAAAAAGCGGTGATCGATCCTTGGCCGTCATCGCCGTTGCCGGCGCGCTCCACGAGCCGCGGCAACATGGCAAACACGGAGGGGGGATAGCCTTTGGTTGCTGGCGGCTCGCCAATCGCTAGCGCAATTTCGCGCTGTGCCTGGGCAAATCGTGTTAGCGAATCCATCAACAGCAGCACATCTTTGCCTTGATCGCGAAAATGCTCTGCGATGCTGGTCGCCAGTTTTGCGCCGTGCATGCGCATCAGCGGTGAATGATCGGCCGGACTGGCTACGACGACGGCTCGGCGCATACCGTCTTCACCGAGTGTATCTTCGATAAATTCTTTCACTTCGCGGCCGCGTTCTCCGATCAACCCCACCACAATCACATCGGCCGTAGTGAAACGCGTCATCATCCCCAGCAAGACACTCTTGCCAACGCCACTGCCCGCAAACAGGCCCATTCGTTGGCCGCGTCCCACAGACAGCAGCGCGTTAATCGAACGCACACCCACATCCAACGGCTCACGCACAGGGCGTCGCGACAAAGGATTCACCAGTGTTCCAGTCAACGATGTGCGATGGTCGAGCCGCAGCGCACCTTTCCCATCCAACGGTCGACCCTCGGCGTCAATGACTCGGCCCAGCATGGCGTCACCCACGGCAGCCTCACCCGCTACACCGGATGGAATGACACGCGCATTCGGCACCACGCCGCTCATATCACGGGTTGGCATGAGATAGAGTTTGTCGCCAGAAAATCCCACCACTTCGGTTTCGACTCGCGTGGCATCGGGTGCGACAACCTGGCAACGCCCGCCAATCGGCGCCCGACAACCAGCGGCTTCGAGCGTCAATCCAACGACGCGGCGCAGGACACCCTCCACCACAAGGGTCGGCGCGTCGGCAAGGCGTGATTCGTAGTCCGCTAGACGCGCGGCCCAGATTCGCTCTCTTGACGGTGTGTCAGACGCGTTCAATGCAACAGGCTGTGTCGTTGAATCAGTCATCGGGAGTCGATTGATCCGTGTGGCCAGGGAATGAAGGTGCTTGGTTTTCGGAGTCCGCCGGCGTGCCCGTTGCGACTGACGGGCGTGTACCGACGTCGGTCGTACGTGGCGCGTCGCGCTCGTCGCCCAAGAGTGTCGCTACGAGCGTCGACATCCGCGACTCGATGCGCGCGTCAATATGCGAAAACTCCGACTCCACGCGACACCCTCCGCGTGTCAGAACCGGGTCTTCTTCGATTGTCCACGCCAAGTCGCCGTCCGCGGGTTTGAGCAGCGAGCGCACCAGTTCGGCGTCATCTGGATGAAGTCGCACGCGCACATCGCGCGAGGCAATCGGCAGCGCGGCCAAGGCGTCGCGCACAGCGCCGATCACATGAGCGGGCTCGGTCTTCAATTCTCGACGGATAATGTGGCGCGCCACGACGAGTGCAAGTTGCACAAGCTGCCGCTCCACGCAATCGTCCAGTGCTGCAAACGGCTGAGCGAGTTGATTGACCATGCCAGCAAGACGTTGCGCGGCCTGCAGTGATTGCTGCTGTCCAGCTTTGAGGCCTTGCTCGAGTCCGGCTGCATAGGCCTCGTCGTAGGCTTGCTGCTGCAACAGCTCCAGTTGGCGTATTGACATGCCAGGCGAGGCAACTGAACCGGAAACGGCAAAATCGGGCCCTTCCCATCGATCGATATCCGCGTCTGGCTTGGTCGAGGCGGCGTCAGACAAACTCGTCTCCACCACCGGATGAAATCACGATGTCTCCAGCTTCTGCCATGCGTTGCGCAACCGTAAGAATGTCGCGTTGCGCTTCTTCAACATCACTGAGTCGGACAGGCCCCTTCGCTTCCAAATCCTCACGCAGCATTTGTGCTGCACGCTTGGACATGTTGCGATAGATCTTATCCTGCATTTCGGGGTCCGCGCCCTTCACTGCCAAGCCCAACGAATCGCCAGAAACTTCACGCAACAGTGCCTGAATATGGCGATCACTCACGCTCAACAAATTATCGAAGACAAACATCAACTCTTGAATGCGCGTTACAAGCTCACCGTCGCGACTATTGAGATGCTCAACCACCTGTTCTTCTTGACTCTTGGCCAGCGCGTTTAAGATACCCGCGGCGACTTTCTCGCCACCAATTCTCTCCGATTTGTTATCGGTGCTGCCCTCCGATTGCTTGTCGAGCATCGCTTCAAGCTCACGAAGCGCGGACTGCTGGACGTCATCGAGCTTGGCAATGCGAAAAACAATGTCGCCACTGAGTTCTTCGGGTAGCAAGCTGAGCACGTCAGCTGCACGATCCGGATCAAGATACGCCAGGACAATCGCAATAATCTGAGGATGCTCGTGCCGAACCATTTCAACAATGGAACGCGTGTCCATCCAGGCAAGGGCCTCCAGACTCTTACTTGTTCCTTCGGCAAAAATTCGATCCAAGAGCGTGTTGGCCTTCGCTTCACCGAAGGCGTTGGTCAGCAGGTTGCGAATATACGCCTCACCGCCTGCACTAATACCAGCCTGATCTTCCAGTGATGCGTCCAGCGACTCGAACACGGTTTCCAGTTCGTCTTTGCCAATCTTCTCCAGGCCGCTCATCGCCATGCCGAGCTTCTCCGCTTCGCCTGGCGCCATGAGCTTGAGTACGTTCGCGGCGTCTTTCTCGCCTAACGACAGCAGTAGAATGGCGGCACGATCCGTACCGTTAATTGACGCGTTATTTCTATCCATCTTCAGCCACCCAGTTTTTGACGACGCCTGCCACACTTTCAGGACTGTCTGCGGCCAGCTTTCGCGCGTTTTCGATGCGTTGTTCAACCGGTATTGGCGGGGCCTCGTCAACGGTTGCGACCGCGCCAGAGTCCTCCACCGCCAGCATACGGCCCGTAGCTTCGCCGGCGCCGGCATAAGCGATTTGCGGCGCTGACGCTGCCTGCATGAGGCTGCGCGTCATCGGTCGCAGCGCGCCAAAGAACAGCACGAGCACCAACACAACACCCAGACCCTGCTTGAGCAGATCTCTAAACATCGGGGTTTCCCATATTTTTGGTGCTTCCGGCGGCTCGCCGGGATCGAACGTCTCAAATGACGAATTGACCACTTGAATACTGTCGCCTCGTGCCTCATCAAACCCTACCGCTTCACGCACGAGTGCATTGATTTGCTGCAACTCTTCGTCGGAGCGCGCCGTCTTCGTGACGTTGCCCTCTTCGTCTGTAGACTGACGATCGTCGACGATGACGGCAACGGACAATCGACGAATCTCACCGGACGCTAAACGCGTATGACTCACGGTTCGATCAACCTCAAAATTACGGACGGCGTCGCGCGTGGTATTGATCCGCGATTCAGGTGTGGCGCCCGCGGTCGCCTCATTACCGCCGACAGGCGGCTGATTGGTCAGTGCACCCGGCACGCCTTGCGCGTCAGCGCTGTCTCCACGACGTTCGGAGATACTGGTGGTTTCGCTGCGTACGGCAGAGCGCTCCGGATCAAACAACTCACGTGTTTCTTCGCTCTCGGTAAAATCGAGACTGGCGACGACTTTGGCGCGCACTTTGCCGACGCCCACGATCGGACTCAACAGCTCTTCAATGCGCTGGACATAAACGTCTTCAACCCGGCTGGTGTGCTCGAACTGATTGGCCGACAACGCATGGTTGCTCGACATATCCGGGGAATTGAGCATACGGCCCGTTTGATCCACCACCGTGACACGCTCGGCCGCGAGACCGTTGACACTGCGCGCGAGAATATAGACGATGGCGGCCACTTGCTCGTCGAGCAATCGTCGGCCAGACAGTACATCCAACACGACTGACGCAGACGTTTGGCCACGATCACGAACAAACACCGAGTCTTTTGCCAATGCAATGTGCACACGGGCGCTGCGGACCGGGTCGAGTGCCGAGATGGTTCGGCCCAGTTCCGTTTCTAGGCCGTGGTTGTAGCGCTTGCCTTCAACAAACTGACTGACACCGAAGCCCTGCTCTTCCTTAAGCATTTCAAGTCCGATGCCGCTCTCGCGGGGCAATCCATTTGAGGCCAGTTCCATCCGCGCGACATGCACTTTTGCAGCGGGCACGGACACCATACCTTGTCCCTCAATGTCGTACGGGATGCCTGCCGCCTCGAGTGCCTGAACGATTTCTGCCACCTCGCCATCCGGTAGATTCGAGGCCAGCACATTGTAATCCGGTGTACTGCTCCACATGATGACCATAACGCCGAGCGCGACGCTCGCGGCAATCGCCACCATTGAGATGAGCTGCCGCACGGCGGCATTCGCGAGTAGACCCTGTAACGGGCTGGACGGGTTTTGAAGCGTGACGCTGTCCATTTACGCAATCTTTCCTTATAAGTGTCTGACGGTACCGACGAAACTGTAGTGCCAATTAAACCGGCATATTCATGATTTCCTGATACGCGGTAACTAGCTTGTTACGCACTTCGGTCATGGCGCGAAAGGATAAGTCGGCTTTCTGCACTTGAATCATGACTTCGGTGAGATTGCTTGACGGATCACCTTGCTCAAACGACTGCGCCATGGTCGCCGCGGTCTTTTGCGTATCGCTGACTTTTTGAATGGAGTCTTTGAGTAGTACATTAAAATCGGCGTTATCACTCACACCTTCGGGTCGGGCTGGCGGCAATGACTTCTCTAGCCGAGCCGTGGTCACACGCATTTGTGCCAATAGAGAATTAATGTCGGTCGTGCTCATAGCGGGAAAAACCTCCTGTCACTTTTCTGACGCATTACTGTGCCCTAAAAGTGTTTAAGCAAATTTCGAGCCAAACCGGTCAGGAATGACGATACCAGCATCGCGAAGCCGCGCAATTTTATAGCGCAACGTACGCGGACTAATGCCTAAGCGCTCTGCCGCTAGCTTGCGATTACCATGATCCGCGGTCAACGCTTCGAGTATCAGCGTTTCTTCTTTGGTTTTAAGGTCCTCTTTGAGCACGCCTGAAGACGATTCGAGTGTTGCTGTCCCCTGCTCAAAACACAGATCATCGACATCCACTTCGTGCCCGCCGAGCAATATCAGCGTGCGCTGTACAAGATTGTCGAGCTCCCGCACATTGCCAGGCCAGCGATGTGCGCGAAGCGCCGTTTTAGCGGCTGCAGTTAAGGTTACTGGCTTACCGTTTACTGGCTGTTGTCCGACGAAGCGTTCGACTAACGGCACAACATCGTCGGGGCGTTCGCGCAAGGGCGGCAGAGCCAACGGAAACACATTTAGGCGATAGAACAGATCTTCGCGAAACGCGCCGCGATCGACGTGTTCGCGCAAGTCTCGGTTGGTCGTCGCCAACACGCGCACATCGAGCGGTATCGTGACTTGACCACCTAGTCGCTCAAGCTCGCGCTCTTGCAGCACGCGCAGCAGCTTAGCCTGCAAAGCTAGGTCCATTTCTGAAATTTCATCCAGCAACAAGGTGCCACCCTGAGCCTGTTCAAATTTTCCGGGCCGCGCTGTGGTCGCGCCGGTAAACGCCCCTTTCTCGTGACCGAATAGCACTGCCTCAAGCATGTTCTCCGGTATCGCCGCGCAGTTGATCGCAACAAACGGTCCCGTGGCCCGATCAGAATGCGTGTGAATATATCGTGCAAAGACTTCCTTGCCCGTACCACTCTCGCCACTGAGCATCACCGTGGCATCACTGCCCGCCACCCGAGTCGCCAGGGCTAACACGTCTTTGGTACGCGCATCCTCTGCAACGAGTCCCTCGTCAGACGATTCAGTCGGCATAAAGCGATTGACCGTTTCAGAGAGCGTGTCGGCGGAAAACGGTTTAACCAAATAGTGACTGGCCCCCATTTCCATCGCTTCAACCGCTTTTTGTATGGTGCCAAATGCTGTCATCAGAATGACCGGCACATCAGGGTATTGGGCTCTTGCGCGTGCCAGAAGATCCGCACCATCCATTTTCGGCATTTGTACGTCACTAATCACCATCGCAACATCATCGGTATGCAGACACTCCAGTGCCTCATTACCATTGCCAGCGGCTTGCACGGCGAAACCTTCTATTTCAAGTGTTTCTGACAGTGCTTCGCGCAGCTGCTCATCGTCTTCAACTATTAATACCGTTTGTGAACTCATTCACTATATTCCTTTATTGGCAAGCGGCGACCAATCGGTCAACGAGAGAGGGACAGCGTGATGCGGCGCGTCCGGCATCGCTTGGCAGTGCTTCGTCCGCGTGCCGATTGAGCAAGATGCGAAAGCGGGTGCCGTTGTCCACATGACTGTCGACCTCAATCGAACCGGCATGGGCGTCGACGGTCGACTTGACCACCGCCAATCCAAGACCGGTTCCCGACGGTCGCGTTGTATAGAAGGGTTCGAAAACGCAGCTCAATTGGTCCGCCGGAATGCCGGAACCATTATCTTCAACGCGAATTTCGATAGCCGCAGAATCCGGTTGCTGCACCGAATAGCGCACCACGGAACTGCCTGCTTGAAGTGCGTTGGTGCCCAAGTTGCACAGCGCGCCGACCAACGCCTCTCGATTTCCCGAAAATGGCGCCGGCTCATCCAAAAGGTCTACATGGATACGCTGCCCTTGATTGAGTTGAGGTTCGAGCATTTGCTCAACTTCGCTCAGCAACGAGGCCGCGGACAGACGTTCATTGTGGTGACCCTCGTCGCCGCGGGTAAACCGCAGCAGGTCATCCACCATCTGTTCAAGCTGCGTGACGCGGCCGCCGATCTTTCCAGCAAAGCGTTGTCGCTGCACATCGGACACCGCTTGCCGTTCCAGATGCGAGCTATACAGAAAAATGGCTGACAGCGGCGTGCGAATTTGGTGTGCGAGTCGCGCGGACATTTCACCCATCGCAGCCAGTCGCTCGCGACGGGACAACATCGTTTGCAAGGCGTGTTGCTCTGTCACATCGGTTAAGAGCAGAATGTGACCTGGCTCGGCCACTAACGGACGGCGCGACACACTGATGCGACGGCCATTGGCTGAGTCAAATTCGCTGGAGCCGACTGAGCGAAGACGTGACAGTACGTCCTGCCACGATCGGGTGGTCAACGGTCCACCTAAGATTTCAAGGGCCGCGGGGTTGTGGTCGACGATCTTCCCTTCGCCGTTCAACACCACAACCCCTCCTGGTAGCGCTTCGAGTAAGCGCGCCAGACGACTGGCTAGCCGTTCCTTTTCCTTCAGCTGGCGAACGCGTTCGCTGCGAGCGGCAGCGAGCTGTTCGGATAAATCGTGTACCTGTTGCTTAAGCGCCTGATAGGCGGTTTCGAGTTGGGCCGACTGCTGATTGAACGCGGCAAACGCCTGCTCGAGTACTTTCGGTTGTGCTGATTGCATATCGGACTCTCTTTGTGGCGCTCACGTCGTTGTTCGAAAATTCGCAAAACGTATTTTGCAAGTATGATGCCAACTTGAGATTGCCTATAAAAACAGTCGCTTTCCTAACCCTCCATTCCGCGCGCGTCAATTTCTTGACGAGTGTGCGGGCGATTCAATTTCATATTTGCGCAGCTTTTCAACCAGTGTCGTGCGACCGAGATTTAGCAATCGCGCAGCACCCGCAACCGTGCCATTTGTCGCATCGAGTGCTTGACGAATGAGATGCTTCTCGACGCCGCTGAGGTGCTCACGAAGATCAAGACCTTCGCCAGGAAAACTGCCGCTGTCGGTCGGATTCAAATGCAGTGGCTCGTCGTCTGCGCTGTCGTCGATCCGATCATCAAAGCCGTCTCGATAGCGCGCGGGTAGATCGTCAATGTCGATCTTTCCTTGCGAATTTTGAATGGTAAGCCGCTCGACCAGATTCGACAGTTCGCGGATATTGCCTGGCCAGGGATAAGAGGCCAAAGCGGTCATCGCCGCGGTGGTCAGGCGTAAGCTGCGTCGCCCATCACCTTCTTGCTTCAACATCAAGTCGTTGACTAACTCTGGCAAATCCGTTTGTCGCTTGCGCAAGGGTGGCATTTCAATCGGAAACACGTTTAGTCGGTAAAACAGATCGAGGCGGAATTCCTTTTTCTCAATGGCCTCCTCCAAACAGCAATGCGTTGCAGCCAGCACGCGTACATTGCATCGACGGGTTTGGGTGCCACCGACTCGCTCGTAACAGCGCTCTTGCAGCACACGCAGTAGCTTTACCTGCATCGACATACTCATATCGCCGATTTCGTCGAGAAAAATGGTGCCGCCTTCCGCCAACTCGAAGCGGCCCTTACGGCTGGTCAGAGCACCGGTAAACGCACCCTTCTCATGCCCAAACAGTTCACTTTCCAATAGCTCGGGCGGAATTGCGCCACAGTTGATCGGCACAAACGGCATGTCGGCGCGCGAAGAATTCTCATGAATGGAGCGTGCGACCACTTCCTTACCCGTTCCCGATTCGCCCGTAATCAACACCGTACTGTTGTGCGGAGCCACTTGATGAATGAGCTCGCGCACACGGGAAATACGCTTTGAGCGGCCTGTAGGGGTGAATCGAAGGTTTTGGTTCTTGCGACGATCGCAGCGCTCAGCACGCTCCAGTAGCTGTGCCAGACGCGGTGTTTGGACCGGTGAATCCATCTTCCAGGCACGTTTGGGATCCAGTTTGCTCACCAGTTGCATTAGGCCCGGATCATCCGCGCTGTCGGATATCATCAAAAACGGTATCTTGCCATGACCGGGTCGCCCAAGCTTCAAGAGCGATTCGAGTCGATCGGTCTCGGACACTTTGCCGAGCATGACGGCAAGATAGTTACTGCGAGACTCGATGCCCGGTAGTTCCGCCATGTCGGTGACGACCACCGGCTGATAGTCGATTCCCTCAAGTGTTCGGCTGGTGTGATGCGCTCGTTGAATGTCCTGATCGACAACGAGCACTTTGGACGCTGAACTGGTGGCCTTCATATTCGATTTCCTTATTGTTTTGGCGGCCGGTGCGACCCGGCCCATTCCCTTTATGGTTTGACTTAATAGTGTGACGTTTTCAGCACAGTACGAGCGAAGGCCGGCTCGAATCTGTGAACGCAATCACACAAGTTTCTGGATCGGCAATAACCCTATAAGGGAAACCCACTAAATTGGCACAATATGTAAAGAAAACTCCTAAGGTTTATCGGAAACCACTTGTCTAGACACGACATGGTTAAGGGGAAAAAACGCGCAGAATGCGCGGGCATTGGCTAATTCGACGTCGGACATGAGCGATGTGTTGCCAGCCGTAGACGGGGCATCAGTCGCCGTATCGTTATACGCACTCCGCGTAGGCGGCCACCGCTTGCTGACCCACCTTAATGTGATCCACCGACGCGACGAGTTCTTCGCGACGCGTGCGGGCGAGCATGACCACCATGTCAGTGTATAAACGCACTTGCGCCAGTCCCGCGAGCACGTCAGCGGTCAACGGCTTGTCGCCTTTTCGTGCCTCAAACCAGGCAAGCAGTTCGCGCTGCTCACATTCAAGCTCGACGACATGATCCCATGTGCCATTGGCGGCCGACTCGGCCAGTTGACGACTGACCGTCAAAAGCTGTGCGAGTACATTTTTGATTGACTTGTTCATATCCTTGTCACTCTTCTATCCAGTCTGCCGTCGTCGCCGTTCGACTACGCGTGCTCCGCGATCGCCGTCCACGCGCCACGAATCTCACGCACAAGTCCCGACACTTCATCGAGTATCGGTACGTCGTTGCTGAGATTCGCCTCGACGAGTCGGCGACTCATGTATTCATACAGGTTTTCTAGATTGGTTGAGAGCTCGCCACCCGAGTCGTGATCGAGGCAGGCACGAAGCCCATCAACAATCGCAACGGCCCCTCCGATATGCTCGCCCTTCTCGGCGGTTTCACCGCGCTGCATATGACCTTTGGCAATCGCGATTCGCGCGAGCGCACGCTCCATCAGCATATCGATCAACTTGTGGGGATCAGCGCTCTCCACAGCCGTTTGAGCTCGCGTTGAATGATAGTTGCCGAGTGCACCCTGTGAAGCGAAATTATTCATAAATTTTTTTCCTAATCTTGCGCCAACGCTACAGACCGTTGTTAGGCAAAGAATTGAGTTGTTGAGCCAAAAAATTACTGGTGTTGGTTAACTGCGAGACGATACTGTCGAGCGCGGAGAACTGGCGCAAATAGCGTTCTTCCACCGAGGCCAATCGCAAATTCAGTCGATCGCGTTGCTCGGTAATCAAATCTATCGACTCTTGCAGACCGTCTGTTCGAGTATCGATGCGGCCGCCGGTTTGCGTATAGGGCTCCAAAATGGCGTCCAGGCGGACCGCGAATCCGTCGGCATCGGCAAACAACTGCCCCACACTGTCGAAATCACTCGACAGGCTGTTAGTTAAAACCGTATCGTCAATGCTCAACTTACCGTCGATTTCGGTCGTGATACCCACGACCGATAGACTGCGGTAGAAACCGTAGCCTTGCACACCGCCGCCACCCATTTCGCGTCGCAGTGCGCTACTCACATCACGTAACGTCGCATCGCCAAGTAGTGTTGACGCGGTATTGGTTTCGGCATCAAAACTCGACAAGCCGTTAAACGCATCGAGTAGTGTGTTGTAGCTCTCGACAAAAGTACGAATTTTATCCGCCGCAACCGTTTGGTCATAGGCGATGGTTAATTGTGAAGTGGACCCTTCGCTGGCCGAAACCAGGTTAATCGTGACGCCGTCAATCGCGTCCGAAATTGAATTGCTACCGCTCGTCCGCGTGAACGTATCCACCCGAATCTCCGCATCCACCGCTTCTTGCAATTCGGTCATGGTCGGCGCACCCACATGCGCACCAAATTCAAGTGCGGATAAGCCGCCATCACCGCCCTCGGCGATCACCGTAATTTCGTTCTCGACTCCTGTACCGGTCGCGGTTAACACCAGGCGCGCGCCATCTTCCGCTTCAACAATCGAGGCACCCACGCCCCGATTATCGTCCGCATTATTGATCGCATCGCGAATGGCCTCCAGCGTGGTAGTCGGCAGCGGCACCGGATCATCCGGGTCGGTTGGTGGCGGCAGGTCTTCGGCGATGTTAATGGAAAAACGATTAAGAGGGTCACTGCCAAGCTGAATCGTAAGCGTTCCGAATCCAACCGATTCTTCCGCGCTCGTAAACGCTTCCGAGGCAAGTTTATGCGATTGCGCCAAACGCACCACTTCGACGTCGTAGCTCGACGGTACCGCGGAGCTGGTGGCCGTTGCGGTGAACAAAGCCTCGTTCGATGACGTCGTGGAACGCGATCGAAAGTCGTCAATATCTTTAATGGGGTCTAACGCGCTTTGAAATTCAGCGAGCGCGCTTTTTAGGCTGCCGAGCGCGGACAGTTGAGACTGAATGCTCGCCTCGCGCGTCGACAGCCTCAAAAATCCCGGTTGCCCTTCAGCAGCAACCAGCTGCGAAACGATCGAGGCAACGTCCAGGCCAGAGCCAATCCCTTGCGCAGTAATCAATGTTCATCTCCTTGCAATTCAGTCAGCGCATAGCGGCGCGATTTGGGCAAACGTCTCCCTGGCGACGACTCGTGCCGTCGCAGAAATGGGATGCATCCCGAATGTTTGCAACAACTGTGCCAGCAGCGATATCGAATCGCGCTGGTGGCCGATGCGTTGCTACACGATGTCGTCGATCAGATTCATTGCTGACGTGTCGCGGCTGCGTGCCCGCTCCATCGCCTCTTCGCTTGGAATCTGACGCACCACTTCCTCGGTCTCTGGATCCACTACCTTAACCACTGTCGTGCCGCTGTCCGAATCGATTTCGAATTGGAGTTCACGGCCTAGGTTACGAGAGTGCTCGGCTAGTTTTTCAACCGCTAGACGAAGATCCGCTTCCTGTTGAGCGGTGTCGGTGGGTGCAGTTTCTGGCTGTGTTTCGCCGGGAGGCGGCACTTGTTTGCCGCTCTCGGAATGCGCAGCGCTTTTGCTTTCTCCCACCGAATAGGGACGAGGTGTGTAGGTCACCGAAGTGACGTTGCTGACTTCATTTGTCATGGTACTGCTTCCTATAGCTTGCAGCCCGACTTACAGTCCGTTGCGTACGGGTAACCCAGGCTTTTCCCTTAAAGAAGGGACCCTCCGGGCGGAGTGAATGGTGGCCCGGAGGGTTTTCTTGCTACTCAGTCCAATTAACCCAAAAGACTCAGGGCAACCTGGGGCTGAGCGTTTGCCTGTGACAGCATGGCCACGCCGGCCTGCTGCAGGATCTGCGCCTTGGTCAATGCAGCCGTTTCGGCAGCAAAGTCGGCGTCCTGGATTCGGCCTCGCGAGGCCGCTAGATTTTCATTTACCGTCTGGAGGTTAACGATGGTGGACTCAAGTCGATTCTGGATAGCACCCAGATCACTTCGGAATGAGTTCACCGCTTCCAGCGCTGAATCGATACGGTTGATCGCATCGTTCGCACCGGCAACATCCGTGATAGCCACGTTGTCGAGCGTCTGTGAGTCTTTGGCGATAACGGCACCCAAACCGAGTACGGCGACATCGGTACCGGCCAAAGAAATATTCTCTGACGCACTCAGGCTGATTTGACCGGTGGTGGTTTCACCATCGGCGTCAGCAATCGCGTCATCGATACCACCCGCACCGGTGTTTGTCAGTACTTCCGTGATGTCAATGTTGCGGCCGTCCAACGCCGTGAAGGTCATTTCACCCGCTGTGCTATCAAACGCGGCTGTCACGCCCGTGCTGCTTGAGAACAAGTTGATCTGCGCAGCAACATCGGCACCTTCAAGGTCTCCGGTTGTACCTAGATCGGTTTGACCGGCGGCATAAACGGTAACGCCATTAATCTCGAGGTTGTACGTGTCGCCGGCAACACCGGATACCGTGGTGAAGTCGTCGGTCACAACGTTGGTCGCCGTCGCGGTCAGTCCCGGTACACCAGCTGAGTTAATCGCCGCGACCACGTCCTGGGCGCTCCCGGATGCAGAGGTGCCGATTTCGACCGGTGAGTTAGCACCCACCGTGATCGTCAGGGCACCGGTTAGCGGACCACCTGAGACATCGCCGGTGGCGCTCGCGATCTGGCCCAGTGCTCCTGAGCGAGCGTTGGTGTTCAATCCCAGGGCAATGGTTTCACCTACGTTGGCACCCACCTGAAAAGTGGCTGAACCGGCGCTTCCGTCAAGCACACGCAGGCCATTAAATGTGGTTTGTGTGGCAATTCGATCGATCTCATCGATCCGCTGCTGCACTTCCGCGTCCAATGCAGCACGGTCAGAAGCCGAGTTCGTGACGTTAGCCGATTGCACGGCGAGCTCTCGAATGCGCTGTAGGTTGTTGGTGAGCTCGGCCAGCGCGCCCTCCGCCGTTTGCGCCAAAGAGATGCCGTCATTGGCGTTTCGCATGGCCTGATCGAGACCGCGAATCTGAGCAGTAAAGCGCTCAGAAATTGCCAAGCCAGCCGCATCGTCCTTTGCGCTATTAATACGCAGACCGGTCGACAGTCGCTGCATCGCCGTGTTCATCGCTCCCTGCGAGCGACCAAGATTGCGCTGCGCATTGAGTGATGCCACGTTAGTGTTAATGTACTGAGCCATTTCAATACTCCGTTAGTTTAAAGCTAGTAGTGTGTAAGCGGATCGACAATTGAATTCGCTGTACAGTGTCTATAGCGGCGCGATCGATCATTACTTTAGAGTTTTGAAATGGAATTGCGTCATGTTTTTGACGCTTTGTTTTTATTATGTATATCAGTGGTTTATAGGGTCTCGGCGCATACTGTAGCGTATCGCAACGCAACCTATTTCACACTTTTGCCACACGGATTTAAGGCCCGTCGTGACCATCTCAAGGCGATATTCGGATAACCGGCATCGGCCTTAAAAGAAGAACGATTTGGCTCCCACTGCGTATGCATGCGGTCTTGCGCCGACCGACCATGCACCGCACAGAATCCGCACGTCGTCTAAGCAAAGCACGAAACGCGGGCGTCGCGACGGCAACAGTAAGCCACCTTATAGACGACGCTGGTCGATCAAATAAAGCGGAATAAACTCAAGCCTTGAATTTGTGCAAATGAACGTTGCGCCGCTTCGAGGCCGACAAGCTGCTGACTCAGACGGGTCACCGCTTCGGCGTAATCCAGCTCCTGTAACTCCGCGCGAGTGGTCTCGAGGGTAATGGCAAAATCTTCATTGCTCGCCTCTTGTGCGTCGATGCTCTGCAACCGCGACCCCACTCGCGTACGAAACTCCAACAAGTTGTCCACGCTTCGATCCAAGTCTTCAATCGTATTGCCCACTTGATTGTGAAGTTGCGCAATACCGGTTGGGTTGGTTGGCGAGTCGAGCGCATCAATAAAGTTCTGAATCGTCGTGAACATGTCCTGTGACGTTGAGGGCCCAACGTCGAACGAGTCACCGACTTCAGGCGCCCCACTGAGCACCAGTTCGACACCTTGCACACTGATGGAGTCACCGCTGGTATAGCTGCCAATCGCAACGGTGGAGCCCCCGGAGTCCGTCACCGTATAGGCATCCGCGGCGGTAAATTCGATGGTATAGGTGTCGTTGTCCCACAGCGCCACATCGGCAAGCGCCCGGGCGCCGAGCACACCCGTGCCGCTATTTGTGGCGTTGGCGGATACCGCAAACGTGCCTGTGCCGTTTGGGATAGACATAAAAATTGAATCACCCGAATCGCCGTCGGCCACTGTACGTGTATCGCCAATCTGGATCTGCCGTTGGCCCTGATCGCCGTCGTAACGGATACCCGCAGCGGTTTGTGCAAACGGACGCGAATCGGAACTGAAGCCAGCAAAGATAAAGTTACCTTGCGCATCGCGCGTATTTCCAAGCTGCACGAGTTGATCCAGTGCTTCGGCGGATTCAGCAGCGATATAACCGCGAGTGGAACTGTCCAACGTATCGTTGTTCGCCTGAATCGCCAGATCTCGAATACGAAACAATACACTCTCGATATCGCTTAACACTTGCTCCTCGAGTCCGAGGCGGTTGCGCGCCATATTGATATTGCGCTGATACTGATCATTTTGTTCAACCGCCGAATTAATATCGAGTAGTCGCGCGGCCGCGACAGGGTCGTCAGACGGACTCAACAAGCGATTACCGCTGGCCAATTGCATTTGAGTCCGAGCCAAACGCGATTGCATTTCCGTCAAGGAGGAAACGCCCTGCGCGTAAAATTGAGCTGTCGAAATACGCACGACTTATCTCCCGACCGCATTAAGCAGACTATTAAACAAGCTATCTGCCACGGTAATCATCCGGGCCGCCGCCTCATAGGCTTGCTGATAGCGCAACATATTCGCGGCTTCTTCATCCAGATTCACACCCTGAACCGCCTGCTGATCGGCCAGCGATTGATCCAATAGGGTTTGCTGTGCGGTAAGTGATGTAGCCGCTTGCTGGGTCGTGGTCCCGACGGCCGCCACCAGTTGGCTCACGCTCCCGCCCAAGGTGGTGCCGCCACCGTCGAGCACGCCCGCACCTTGTAAGCCAGCCAACGCGAGCATATTGCTGTTATCGCCAACTCCACCTGAGTTCGCATCGATGGTGAACACATCACCCGCTTCAGGCGCACCAGTGATCGTAAATGACGCACCGTTAATCTCGATCGGCTCTCCCTCCGTGTAAGGAAAAGAACCGGCACCGTTGATGCTGTACGTAGTCGGGCTGGTGAACTCGATGGTCGCCGTGTTCAGCAGCTGAGGATTATTAATATCGGTTATCGCGCCAAATTGAATACTGCCTGAGCCGACGTTGTCCGGCGACGAGGCTCCGCGCACGGGTGCTGCGGCGGCCAGGCCTTCCGCTGAGATGGACGTCAACTGCAAGGCGCCGGCGGCGCCGGCCGTTGGTCTAATCGTCAAGCGATCACCATTGGCGGGTGCGCCATCGACCACAATGCTAAGACCATCCGCGACAAACGGATCGCCTGCCGTGCCACTACCGGTCATCGGTACCGATTCGCCGGTGTCGCTGCGGCTCAGTGAGTAAGCCCCACCATTAAACGCTAGGGTGTAATCGGCCGTTGTCAGCGCGCTCACGTCGCTCACCGTTGCCGTCGCCGAGCCGGTACCACTATTACCAGCGTTGGGTACAACAGCAGGATCACCAATGCTGAATAGGGGCGCGCCGAGATTGCCATTCAGGTCCATGCCGCTCGCCTGCTGCGAATTGACCGCCGTGGCCAAGGCAATCGCAATGCGGCCCAATTCATTGCGGGCTGGATCGAGCACTTCGCGCTGAAAGTCCATCAGTCCACCCATAGTTCCGCCGGCAATGGATGACGAAATATCGGTAACGCTGCCAGTATTGCTCAACACCACATTAAATCGTGTGGGATCCGCTGCATCGGTCTGCACATCAACGCCCGCCGCCTGAGTGCCTACCACCAGCGCTTGGCCGCTACCCACAAAGACGTTCATTGATCCGTCTTCCTGGACGAGGGTATTCACATCAATCTTTGTCGCCAGTTCATTGATGAGCTGATCGCGGTAATCTAAAAGGTCATTGGGTCCACCCGAGCTGGCGCTGCCGTTTGATGACAAAATATCGCGATTCACGTCCGCAATCGATTGCGCCAACGCATCGATTTGCTGCGCTTCCTGCTGCATGCGACTCGAGATTTCGCCCTGCATTTCGGTAAATCGATTCGACACGGACTGAAAACGACTGGCAATCGACTCAGCCTGTCCCAACATGACCTGTCGGGCCGACAACGAGGAAGGGTCATTCGCCACGTCCTGCGCTGAGCCAAAAAAGCGCTGCATACTGGCCGTGATGCCCGTCGATTCATCGCCGAGCAAGCGATCCACGCGAGAGGCCATGGAGTGAAACGCATCGAGACGATTCACCTCGCTCTGTCCACCACGCGCCGCCGCCACAATAAACGCATCGTAGCTGCGTGTTACGTTGAGAAGCTGCACACCCGATCCGATGGTGAATGCGCCGTCGGTCGCGCCAATGCGCGCTGCCAACTCCACTCGCTGTCGCGAGTAGCCGGGCGTGTTCACATTAGCGATATTATGTCCGGTGGTCGCTAAGGCGCGCTGCGATGTGAGCAGTGCGCTAAGACTTGTTTGTAAAATGTCAGCCATATTGAAAATCCCTGGAGTACAAAGTCTCCATGCCGGTTATCGGCAGGCGATGACGGAACTTTAGGGGAATGTCACCTCTGGTCATGCTTGCCTGAGAGATGCATCGCACTTTTGAGTGCCTCGCTGTTTACGATGCCAATAATTTTGTTTGCGTACTCTGGGTCGGTGGCGTAGCCACCCTCTTGTAGCGCCTGTGCAAAGGCTTCGGAATCGTTGCCACTGCCAACAACGGCTGCATAACGACTATTACCTAGCAGTAAGCTGGCGTAATCGTTGAAACTGTCAAACATTGAGGAATAGCTACGAAACGCCGCCGACACCTTGCGCGGTATACCAGCGGAATACTCATAGGTTTTAACCATGGCGGTCGCACCGTCCCATTGTTTACTGGCTTTGATGCCGAACAAGTTGTGAGTCGGGCTGCCGTCTGAGTTGAGTATTTGCTTACGGCCCCAACCCGATTCCAACGCGGCCTGGGCCATGATTAGTTGAGGCGCAACACCGAGACGCTCGCCGACGCGCTTGGCGTGAGGCAGCGTGGATTGCACAAAGGCCAATACCTTGTCGGCGATGGACTGTGTCATCTCGACCGGCGGCGTTGCCGCTTCCACCGACACATTCCGTCGCGGTACTCGGTACGACATCGACGTCGACTGCTCACTGGTTTTCAATCCGCTGAGCTGCCTAACCAACATGTCTGCGATCCCCAGTCCACTACCTTTACTGAGTTCAAGCGCCATCTGCTGATCAAACATACCTTCATAAAATCGAGTCTGATCGCTATCGAACACACCATCCGCCAAACTCGCCGCGCGCATATTTTTGAACAGCATATGCGTGAACAACGACTCGAATTGACGCGCGACCTCTCGGAGGTTGTCGTCTTCGCCTTCGCGTGCACCGTGCTTCAGCTCGGCCAGCTGTGCGGGGTCCGTAAACAATGCGGGAGGGATCGTGTTCATATCACCACCAGCTCCGCGCGCAGCGAACCGGCTTGCTTCAGCGCTTCGAGAATGGCAACCAAATCACCCGGCGCCGCCCCGACTTCGTTCACAGCCCGCACAATTTCGTCCAGCGTCACACCCGGTTCGAACAAAAACATGCGTTCACTTTCTTGCGTGACCGTGATGTCACTGTCCGGCACAACCGCTGTTTGGCCACGACGCGCAAAGGCTTCGGGCTGACTCACAATGGGGTCCTCGCTGATGGTGACAACCAACGAGCCGTGCGAAACGGCGGCGGGGGTCACCCTTACATTTGATCCGATCACAACGGTTCCGGTACGCGAGTTAACGATCACACGGGCCGGTGCGGCACCGGGATCGACCTCAAGGTTTTCAAGTTCGGCAACAAACGCGATGCGCGCCGCGGGAGAATCGGGCGCACGTACCCTCACGGAGCTTGCGTCCACCGATTCGGCAACGCCTCCGCCGAGCAATGTATTAATGCGGGTAGACAGGCGGTGCGCGGTCGTGAAATCGGGACTATGTAGATGGAGCGTGATAAAGGGTGCCGTATTGAAATGACTGGCCACGCCACGCTCGATGCTCGCCCCATTGGGAATACGTCCGACGCTCGGTACATTCACAGTAATGCTCGAACCATCTTCCGCGCTTGCACCAAAACCGCCGACAATTAAATTGCCCTGCGCGATCGCGTAAATTTGTCCATCCGCCCCTTTAAGCGGCGTCATTAACAAACTGCCTCCGCGCAAGCTGTTGGCATTGGCAATGGACGACACCGTGACATCGATTTTCTGACCAGGCTTGGCAAACGGCGGCAAATCGGCGTGCACCGCGACCGCGGCCACGTTCTTCAACTGCGGATTGGCACCAGGCGGCAGGGTGATGCCGAACTGTGTGAGCATATTCTGCAAACTCTGCACGGTAAAGGGCGCCTGACTGGTTTGGTCGCCGCTACCATCTAAGCCCACCACCAGGCCGTAACCGACCAGCTGGTTGGTACGCACACCGTCAACCGACGCGAGATCTTTGATTCGATCCGCCAGAACCACGGAGGGTGCGGCGTTGGCAATCAACAGGATGCTCAGCTTGGCGATCGCCGAAAAGAAGCGGCCACAGGTGAGCAGAAGAGTCTGGCCAACGCCGGCTCGGCGGCGATCCATTCTGGGTCGGTGTATCTGAACGAAAAGAGACATAGCAAGTCTTCCTAATTGGCCGTGTGTGCGATGCCTGCTAAAACGGCACCCAAGGTGAATTGAAAAAGCGCGCCAACCAGCTCATCCGATTGGCGTCGGCGAGCGCTCCTTTGCCCGCGTACTCGATGCGCGCGTTCGCGACTTTTTCGGACGACACGGAGTTATTTGCCAAGATGTCGACCGGACGCACGATACCGCTCACGCGCACATATTCTTTGCCTTGATTTAGGGTGAGCCACTTCTCCCCTTGAACATGCAAATTGCCATTGGGCAAACGCTTCACGACGGTGACGGTGACACTGCCGTCCAGTCGATTACTTTGCGTTGCTCCGCCCTCTCCGCTGAACTCCTGATCCCCGCCCAAGTTGCCACTTAAGATCGGTACGCCGTCGCGAGTGACGTTGTAGCCCATGACCGTTGGGTTATTGATGGTTGCGGCGGTTGATTTGCTGGTGCTGGTTGTCGAACTCTTTGTCGCGTTAGTCGCCTCGGTAAGCGTAATGGTCAAAATATCACCGACGCGTCGGGCTTTTTGATCCTCAAACAAAGCAAGACTGGTGGAGGCCTGATAAATGGCACCGTTTGCTTCCGGTATTGAATAGCCGCTCTCGTAACGTGTGGGCGGCGGCATGTCATTGGACGTATCCGCGCGCGGTATCAAGGCGCAGCCACCAAGCATCAGCGCAATACTGATCAGAGTCAGACGGGCACAAAGAAAAAACGGCTTCATCCGGTCATCCTCTTAGAGTTGGTTGTTGACGTATTCGAGCATTTGATCACTCGTTGAAATGGCCTTTGAGTTCATTTCATACGCGCGCTGCGTTTCAATCATGCCGACGAGTTCTTCGACGACATTGACATTGGATCCTTCGAGTGAGCCTTGCGCGAGAGTGCCAAGCCCATTGAGACCAGGGTTACCAACTTGAGGGGCACCACTGGCGGCGGTTTCAACAAATAAATTCTGTCCGCGCGGCTCAAGGCCGGCCGGATTGATAAAGTCCGCGAGCTGCACATTCCCGACTTGCACGGGCGCTGGTTGGTCGATAAGACGTACCGAAACCGTGCCATCGGTACCAATTGTGATGCTCTGCGCACCATCTGGAATGCTGATTCCCGGTTGCAATGAATAGCCGCTGGACGTCACCATTTCGCCTTGGCTATTGAGCTGAAACGCCCCATCCCGGGTGTAGGCCTGACCGCCATCTGGCAATAGGATTTCGAAAAACCCGCGACCTGACACCGCGATGTCCAATGAGTTATTTGTTTGTCCGATGTTGCCTTGTTCAAACGTTTTTTGTGTCGCAACCAGCCGCACGCCGGTGCCGAGCATCGTGCCGGAAGGATACCGGGTGTCTTGGGACGATTGGCCGCCGGGCTGACGACGGTTTTGATACAGCAAATCTTCGAATACTGCGCGGCTTCGCTTGAATCCACTCGTGGTTGAATTCGCGAGATTGTTGGAAATCACGGCCATCTTGGTTTGCTGTGCGTCAAGGCCGGTTTTGGCTGCCCAAAGTGCTGAGTTCATGGTGAGTTGTCCTTCGTTAGAGTGTCAAAAAAGGGTCGAATGCCTTGCGCTAATCAAAAAGCTGCAAGTTGCATGCCATATCAACGCATACGCATGAGCTGGGCGGCTGCGTCCGCATCTTCTTTCGCGGTGGCGATGAGCTTGACCTGCATTTCATAGAGCCGAGAGATTTCGATCATGTCCACCAGCGACTGCGCCGCATTGACGTTGCTCGATTCCAGTGAACCCGACAGCAGTTTTACCTCGGCATCGGCATCGGCAACCCCCCCGGCTTTAAGCCGAAAGAGACCGTCCGGACCACGCTGCAAGTCTTCGTTTGGCGGATTAACTAGCTTAATTCGATCGACAACCGCGAGCGTAGTGGGTCCTTGTCCAAGCGGCACAATCGAAATGGTGCCGTCTCCACCGACCGTCAACGACGCGTGAGGCGGTATCGCCACCGGGCCACCGTCACCCATAACCTGCAGTTGGCGCCCGGTCGTCATCAAGCCAAACGCATCCAAGTGCAAATCGCCCGCGCGGGTATAGGCTTCGCTACCATCGGGTGCTTGCACGGCGATCCAACCTTGCCCCTGCACCGCGACGTCCAACTCGCGTCCAGTAGACCGTATTGCACCGTAGCCAAAGTCGGCACCGGTGCCGGCGTTGATGACATTGGCACGGCTTTGGTAGCCATCTCCGCGTATCGGTGCATCAACACTCCCCAGTAGCTCCGCTCGAAAGCCCGTGGTGCTGGCGTTAGCGAGGTTATTACTTACAATGGCCTGCGCCTGCATGCTGTGTTTAGCGCCGGTCATAGCGATGTAGCCAAGTCTGTCCATGAATGCGATTCCTGTTGGGCCGTCTTACGCGTTAACTCAAAAACGTTATCGAATGTTCAATACTGTCGATGTCACCTGGTCCGCCGTCGTAATCATCTGTGCATTGGCCTGGAAGTTCCGCTGCGCGGTAATCATGTTTACAAGCTGCGCCGTCAGATCGACATTAGACGCCTCCAATGCGCCCGACTGGATCAAGCCAAAACTTGATGTGCCGGCCTCGCCCAACACAACGCTGCCAGACTCAAAGGACTCACTCCAGAGTGTGTCGCCACGTTGCCCAAGGCCATTGGGGTTCGCAAAATTGGCCAACGCCACTTTGCCAAGTGAGCTGGACTGCCCATTGGTGAAGCGCGCGAACAACACGCCGGTAGTACCGACCTCAAGTCCGATGAGACGCCCTGTGGTGAATCCATCCTGAATAAGTGAGTTCACGGCAAACTGTTCGCCAAACTGCGTCGTGTCGTTGTAATTCACCGTAAGATTGATGTCATCGGAGCCGGTACCGGTTGGAAACGCGGGTAAGGTCACCTGGCCGCCGGCCGGCGTCGTGATTTGCCCCTCACTATCGAAGATCAGCGGTTGTGCTGGACCCACCGGTGAGCCGTCGATGTACGTTTCGGCTAGCCACTCGTTGTTACCGACGTCTTTGATGTAGTAAAACGTAGCGGTGTGTGCAGCGCCCAACGAATCGTAGATCGTGGTCGATGTTGTGTGGTTATAGCTGGCGGGGTCGTCCGGATCGAAAACGGGATTGGTCGGTTGCTCCGCCGCCGCTGGCAAGTTAACACCGATTTCAGCTAGGGTCGTTTCGGAAGGCGCATTGGTGCCGACCAGCACGCGCATATCGGTAAGCAACCCCGTGTTGAATGAATCATTGTCCGCCGGTGGAAAGCCCTGCAGTCGCGCCCCTTTGGGATTGACCACAAAACCCTCGCGGTCCACGCTGAAGTTTCCCGCTCGGGTGTAAGCACGGCTACCGCCATCAAGCAGTGTGAAGAAGCCTTCACCACCAATCGCCATGTCAAGCGCGTTATTCGTAAAATCAACGTTCCCTTGCGAGAACGCCTGCGACACACCGGTCATGCGCACACCGCTGCCGGAGACGCTGGTGGCCAAACTACCGCTACCCGCTGCGAACACTTCCGCAAACTCAGCGCGAGAGCTTTTAAAACCATAAGTATTCGCGTTGGCAATGTTATTCGCCGTCACGTTCAGATCAGAAGAAGCGGCGTTCAATCCGCTGAGTGCAATTCGAAAAGGCATAGTGGGTTTCCTTGCGGGTTAGATTTTGAAAATGTTGCCTATTCGCGGCTTACTGAATCTGACGAATCTGATTCAGTTCCAGCGAATCCATATTGTGAAAGTTGAGGCTGAGCGCACCCGAATACGGCGAGAGCGACACGCTCTCGACTTCGGCGGCGACCAATACACCGACGGCTTCAGAGCCGCCCGGGGTGTCGATTTGGGCTTCAAAGGTGTAGCGCCCAGCAGGGGCTTCAACACCCTCTTCGGTCATTCCATCCCAGGTAAATGACGCCAGACCGCCGTCGTGCTGCCCAAGATTGAGTCGACGCACAACCTGCCCTGCACTATCACGTACCTCAACCGACACGCGCCCAGTCGGGATGGGCACATCCACCGCCCCGGCAAGCTCTCGTTTGTCACCCAACGTCGCACCGTTGGTTTCGGCCAGAACCGTGCGGCCGATCAAACCGGAAGCCTGAAGTGTTTGATCCGATGAGATCGAGGCGGCAACCGCACCGAAACTCTCCTTGAGTTCGGTAATTCCCGACACGGTACCGAACTGTGCTATTTGACCCAGAAATTCACCGTTCTCCATTGGTTTAAACGGATCCTGGTTTTGGAACTGCGTGATCATGAGCTTGAGATACTCCTCCTGTCCCAAGTCTGAGCGATTGGCGCTGCTGGCAGGCGCTTGGGCGCTGATACCGCCGGCGGCTTCTAAAGCGTTAATGGTTGACATGCTTATTTCCTTTTGAGTTGATTTACTGACCCATGCTCAATGTGCGCATGAGCAGCTCTTTCGATGTATTCATGACTTCGATGTTGTTCTTATACGAGCGTGATGCCGACATCATGTTGACCATCTCCTCAATCGGATTCACGTTACTGGAAAACACATAACCTTCGTCATTGGCGTTGGGGTTGTCCGGCGCGTAACGCGCGACAACGTCAGCCTGGCTCTGAACCACGCCGAGCACGCGCACCATCGGGTTTTCATCGGGTTTCATCGCGTCAGCGAAACTGGCAAATACCGGCTGCCGAGCGCGATAGGCGCTGGCCGCGTCGCCACTGACGTTGTCGGCGTTGGCCACATTGCTGGCCGTCACGTTTAAACGCACGGTTTGGGCGTTCATCCCGGAGCCGGCGATATCGAGAATATTGAAAAAAGACATTATTGATGGCTTCCTGAAATTGCCGCGCGCAGTGACTTAACGCGCCCGCTTAAAAATCGAAGACTGGCCTGATAGCGCAGGGCGTTCTCACCAAACTTGGCCTGTTCGACATCGGCTTCCACGCTGTTGCCGTCCAGTGACGGATGCAACGGCGTGCGATACATCAAAGCCGCGTCATCATGAAGACGTGCCTGACGCTGATGAGACGCATGCGTTGTGTGCATATCGATCTGCTTGGCGCGACCGAGCGCGGCTTGAAAGTCGATATCACGCGCCTTGTAGTTGGGCGTATCGGCGTTCGCAATGTTGGCGGCGAGAACCTCTGTTCGGCGACCCCACATGGACAGGGCTTTAGCGTGTATGCCGAGTATCGGATCGAAACGGTTCATGACGGGTTCCTTGTGGATGACATGCCTAGCAAGGAGCAAAGATCGTGCCAGTCTTTGAAACGGCCAATTTGCCGCGTGTTTGCCCGTTTATTTCCGTCAACCACGTGTCAAAGCGGCAAGGATTTTCCGGCGAGCGGCAATTCCGAACACTCCGACCGCCGGTTCAGCGGTGCCGCCCGGCGTGGTCCAGGGGATGTCCAGCCGGCATTCACGTCGTTAGGCGAACGGATTGCGTTCGGTATCTAACGGGTGGTGGGCCTCACGCGACACGCGATGGGTCCTTCTCTACCGACTGGCCAGCCTTATGCGGAACAAACGCCAGGCACCGAAATCGTCTGGCACGTTTCGTGCAATCAAACTCTTAAGCCGTGTTAGCCGATCGCCGCAGATTGACGATATGGCCGAGAATAGAAGTCTTAGATGACTGATTTATATTATTTTATTGGAACATTGATGGCTGTTAACCGACCTTTGCTCCGTCCACATCATGCGTACCGTCAGCGGCGGATCGTCGTGATTTTGACGCTTTTAACCGGTATAAGCACGACGGCTCTCGCCGCCACGAGCGCGTGGCAGGCCTTGCCATCCATTCGTCAAGTGGCCGTCGACTTCGTGACCCCGCGCGTCCAACAGCCGGGCCGTGAGGTACACATCGTTGCCGGCGAGCTTGATTCGCGCCTTCGATTGCCGCGTTGTACTGCACCGCTGGAGGCCTATCTCCCACCTGGCGGTCAGATTCGTACACAAACGGCGGTGGGGGTACGGTGTCACGCACCGAAATGGAAGCTGTTTGTGCCGGTGCGAATCGGCACCTCGGCCAATGTGTGGGTCGCGGCACGCCCATTGACAAAGGGCGCCGTCGTCTCGGCCGACGATCTGCGTGTGATGAAGCGCGATTTGGGATCATTACGTACAGGCTATGTTCTGGCGGACCAGACCATCGAAGGCCAGGTAGTGAAACGCGCCATCGACGTTGGTCAGGCGCTGCGGCCTCAGATGCTCAGCGCGCCGATCGTCGTTCGCCGCGGACAGTCACTGACCATTAGCGCCGGCTCAAAAACCGGCCCGATTCACATTCGCATGGCGGGCCAAGCACTCGCCGACGGACAAATTGGGCAGCGAATTCGAGTAAAGAACCTGTCTTCGGGGCGAACCATCGAAGGTATTGTCCGCTCTAGGGGGCGGGTTGAAATTCCAGAATAAAGTATTTTTTTCAATGATTTATAAGATTTTATTAACTATAATTATCACTTACTGGGGTATACCACGACGTCGACGTGAGACGGCGATGCACCTCAAGCAAATAATGTTCTAAAGTTTCCAATGCTTGCGCCGATACAGTGGGTGCAGGACCAAAAAGGAGAGCACGTGCTCATGGCAAACAATATCGATTCACTGACCAATCAGTCTATGCAAATTTCCGGTAAAACCACGCAAACCAGCGGCACGAGCAGCGCCAGCCCAGCCAATGCCAAAGCGGAAGGCGCGTCGAGTAGCGCCGGTCAGACGATGGATACCGTACAGCTGACCGATGATGCTCGACTGCTGCAGGCGGCCGAGCAGAAACTCAATCAAGTGAGCGAGGTCGACAGCAAGCGCGTGGAAGCCGTGCGCAGCCAGATTGAGTCGGGTGACTATTCCGTCTCTGCTGAACGCACCGCCTCCAAGATGATGGCTTACGACCGCTCCCTGCCTGACGCGAAATAAATGCTGACCGTTGTTCCTGATAGCGGCGAGTCGGTCACGCACCGTCGCGCGCGTGAATTGCAGCGATCGCTCGAAGAGGCGGTCGACTGTGTTGATCATCTACTCAGGGTGTTGCACAACGAACGGGACGCGTTGAGCGCCGGAAACGTGGAGCAACTCGACTACTGTGGGCAGCAAAAAGCGGATTGTGTCGTGCAGCTTGAAACGGTCGATAGTCGACGCGCGCAGCAGTGTCGTGAGTTAGGCATCCGAAACGACGACATTGACGAGTTTCTCGCCGCGCACAAGTGCAGTGACGGCACATCCTGGCAACACTTTACGACGCGCCTCGCATCCTGCCGGGACGCCAACTCTCTGAACAACGCGCTGGTACGTATTCGCCGCGGGCATATCGAAAAAGCGCTCGGCATTCTCCGGGGCGCCTCCGGCGACACGCCACTCTATGGCCCAGACGGTCTAGATACACCTTCGGGCTCACCGTTGGGCCGCGCCTAGCAACACCCTACTCTCACGCTCTTTTATGTCACTGCTGCGTCCGGCACCGGCCGTTCGCCGGTCCATCGCGGGTGTCGTCTGTCACGCCAGTTGGGCGCGACGCGTCGCGTTCACTAAACGACCGACACTCAAGTTTAAGGCCTGTCGGTCGCTGACCTATTAGGCGCACTATTCGGTAAGCAGATTGATCCATTCGCACCACTCCCCCTCCCTACATCGTGTACCGGCATCGACCGCACCCGCGCGACCGGATTTGGCGCAGTCCGACCGGCGCGCAGCGTCTGCACTACGCGCCAACACGCTGGATGCGTCCGCACCAGCACCCTCAATCGCGCTGAATAGGACCGACCACACGACTGAACCGGTACCTGTCGAATCCGTTGAACAACGACCACCGCAGACCGCCGCCAACGGCGTCCATTCCGCCGAATCCCACAGCGCGCCAGCCGACGACTCGGCAGCGACAGACGCCCAACTCAGCGAGGCTGAAGAGAAAACACTGCGTGAGTTGCAAGAACGCGATCGTGAGGTGCGTGCGCACGAGCAGGCCCATCTCGCCGCCGCGGGCAGTTTGGCCATTGGCGGGGCGAGATATACTTATGAACGCGGGCCTGATCAACGGTTGTATGCGGTCGGCGGGGAGGTCCAGATTGACACCTCCGAGGTAAAAGGGGATCCCCAGGCAACACTTCGCAAAGCACAGACCGTACGTCGCGCGGCGCTGGCACCGGCCAATCCATCCGCACAAGATCGACAGGTCGCCGCCGAGGCCGCGCGCATGGCCGCCGAGGCCCAAGCGGATATCGCGCAAGAGGCGTCTCCCGCGACGGCCGAATCGTCCTCAAGTTCCGTGTCCGAAAACGCGCCCTCCTCCGCCGGTCAGGCGATCGAACCGCTGCACTGTGCCGCCTGCGGCGGGCGTCATGCCGATTCTGCGCACGCTGGCCTGACGGCCTATCACGACAACACAAACCTCCACTCAGAATCGGTTGGAACCAGCACGTCGATCGAATACAAAGCCTGAGCAAGCCGCTGGGTCCCGCCAGTGGAAACCACGCCGCCGATCCGGCCAATACACCGACGTGTCGTCATAGTCTTAGCGGGTGATGCCCCGGTGCATGGGCACGAGAATGGGCGTGACCGATGCCGGGCCGGCATCGGTCAAGCGATGCGAACGATTATCATCATTTTTTATCGAAAATTTCAACTTATATGATTGTTTTCAATAGTTATTTACTGTTTCAAGCGCCCGTTCTTCGACGCACTTGCATTCGAAGTACATTTTGCCGCACACTCTCAGTATCGAGGCAGTATTATGTCCGATTTACCGCACAGACCATTTTGTCCTTGGGGGAATTCCAATGAGTCAGTTTTTTGTACGAAAAGAGTCGCTGAAGTCTCTTTTTCTCGGGATTGTCGGCGGCAGTGTGTTCTTCACACCGCTCGCATCAGCCCAGCTTGAGGAGGTGCTGGTGACCGCCGAAAAGCGCGAGGAAAGCCTTCAGGATGTGTCGCTCTCGGTGACCGCGCTAAACGAAGAAGCGTTGGCGTTTGGCGGGATCGAGGACGTATCACGCCTGGAATTACTCGTTCCGGGTCTCAATTACGCGTTCGCCGGTAACGACGCGAAATTTAATGTCCGCGGCGCGAACTCGACCAACACCTTTGGTGACAATAGCTCGATCGTCGGCGCTTTTGTCGACGGTGTGTATAAGGCCCGCGCCTCACAGCAAACCCGCGCATTTTTCGACGTCGCAAGCGTTGAATTTCTACGTGGACCTCAGGGCACGCTGTATGGCCGCAATACCTTTGCTGGGGCGCTGAACGTGTACACCAATGCGCCAGACTTCGACGGGTATGCCGGCAACATCAAAATTAGCCGAGAGGCATTCGACCGATTCCGCGGCGAAGGCGCACTTAATGTGCCGGTCAATGACCAATTCGCTCTGCGCTTTGCCGGTTTTTTTGATAAGAGCGATGGCCAGATTCGAAACACGGCCGGACCGGACATTGGTGCACAAGATGACAAGGGCATGCGGGTTTCGGCGCTGTGGCGTCCCACGGACAACCTCGAAGTGATCGCTCGATACACGCGTGTATCCGAAGACGGAAACGAAGCCGGTTTGTTTGGCTACACATTCCTGTGCCGAAACGAAACATCAGACGGTCTCACCGACCCATTCGGTACGGTGCGAAACTGCACAAACCCAGTACGCGGCTCGGGTGGCCGAGGTGTGGCGGCAAACGGCCCTAACGGCGACCCTTGGACGATTCAACAAGACTATGTTCGCCCGGTGGTGCTCGACGATGACGAATTTGCGCTCACCGTCAATTATGATCTGGATCGATTCTCCATCAAGTCGATCACGTCGTTTAACGATTTTAAGAACGACATTAACTTTGACTTTGATTTCAGCCCTACGCCGAACTCAAATGGCGGCTACCTCGAAGAGTCCGAAGGCTTCTCGCAGGAATTCGTATTGACGTCCAACTCGGACGGCCCCTTGCAGTGGACAGCTGGTGCTTACTATTCCGACCTTGAGGACTACAGCAGCTTCTACATTTACCAGCAGACGCAGCGCGACGACTCAACGCGACCGACGGTGACTAACTCAGAAGGAACGTTCACTGTTCTGCAGGGAACCGACATCGTGTCGGATGCCACCGTGCTAGGCGGCTTCTTTGCCAACTCAGTCATCATCGACACCGAGTACTTTGGTATCTTTTCCCAACTCGAGTACTCGGTTAACGATCGGGTTCGCTTGATCGGTGGATTGCGTTACAACGATGAGTCTAAGCGCGCTTCGTGCGGCGGCTCCAACTTTACAGGCGACACGAACGGCGACGGCACCGTTGACCGCGTGGTGAACGTGGCGCCGGGCGTTGCGGGTTCTTCTCCACTCGTGCTGCCGAGTAACGCCATCGACGTCTTCACGTACAACTGCGGGGCCTCAGACGCGGTGACCAGCGATCAGGTCAGTGGTCCAGACTTTGACGGTGACTACGACAACGTGACCTGGCGAGCCGGTGTGGAGTACGACTGGCGAGACGACACGATGGTGTATGTGACTGGGTCTACCGGTTATCTGTCCGGGTCGGCAAGCACGTCAACGACCACTGACGAGCAGGAGTCACAAGTGATTGAGCTGGGTTTCCGCAGCCTTCTTGCAGGCAACACCTTGCAACTCAATGGCGCCATGCATTTTACGGAGTACACGAACCTGCTAACACAGCGACAGCGTCTCGATGATTCCGGTCTGGTCGTGATCACCTTCTCCGATAATGGTGGTGACATCGAAGCTTGGGGTCTGGAATTTGATGCGATCTACGCGCCCAACGACGCATTGACCATCTCGGGCAACGTGGCGTTCCTCGACTCCGAGTTCGGTGTATACGGTCAAACGAACCCCTACCAACTGTATAATGGGCAAGTGCAAGGCTTCGTCGATCAGGCGGGTGAACGCACGCCTTGGTCACCGGAGTTTACCTTCGGCGGTAGCATCGCTTACCGCTACGACTTAGGCGATAAGGGATCGCTGACACCCTACCTGCAGACGTATGTGTCGGACGGCTACAACACATCAAACCTGTTGGCCACCGATCCCTCACACGATCAGGAGTCCTTCTCAAAAACAGATTTTCGTTTAATCTGGGACTCGCCAGATGGCAACTACTCAATCGAAGGATTTGTTGAGAACATCGAGGACGAAGCCGTGCTCGCGCGTGGCAACAACAATAGTGACGACGTTGTGCAAACTTCGTATCTGTATCCACGCAACTACGGCGTACGGGTTAAAGCCCGCTTCTGATTCGCCATGCGGTTTGGACTTTCGTTTAAAGGGACCTTCGGGTCCCTTTTTTATTGCGTAAGACACGGTGCTTACACATCACAGTCCGGGCGAATTGCCTCGTTCTTATTGCCCTTCGGGGCACCGTCTTGGGAAGGCCGATTATGAATCGACGTGACTTTTTAAAAACAACCGCTGCACTGACCGCTGGTGCATCACCGGAGGCGCTTGCCGATGCCACACAACGGTCGCGTGAACACCCGCAAGGCAAACATTGGGCGCCGCGGACTCTCAACCGCCGACCCAATATTCTCATCGCGATCGTCGACGACGTAGGCTACAGCGATTTTGGTTGCTACGGATCTGAACTGCGCACGTCGTGCATTGATCAACTCGCCGAGGAAGGCACACGATTTAATAATTTTCATGTAACGGCAGTTTGCGCCCCAACGCGAGCTTGCCTGATGACCGGCCGCAATGCTCACGCGGTCGGCGTGGGCAATATCGCTGAATGGGGACGTGATTTGCCCGGTTACAAAGGCTGGATTCGACAAGACGCGGCGACGTTGGCTGAGATGCTCAAACCGCTTGATTACACCACGCTAGCGATCGGCAAATGGCACTTATCGAGCATCGATGATCAAAACGCGACAGGGCCATTCGACCGCTGGCCCAATGGCCGGGGCTTCGATCGATGGTACGGTTTTCATGGCAACGCCATGGATCACTTCCATCCTGAGCTATTTGAAAACACAGTCGAAGTCCACCCGGAAAAAGGCGCGGACTATCACTTAAGCACCGATCTGGTCGACCACGGCATACAATATCTACAAGATCATTTAATCGCCGCGCCTCAGAATCCATTTTTCATGTATATCGCTTTCGGCGCGTGTCATTTTCCGCTTCACGCCCCGCCCGCCTATATCGATCGTCATCGAGGAAAGTACGGCAAAGGCTGGGAAGCGCTCAGACGGTCGCGATACGCCCAGCAACAAGCGCTAGGTTTGCTTCCCAGCCACGCCTCCCTCGCGCCGTCCAATCCCAATGTGGGGCGCTGGGAGGCACTGTCGCCCGATGAGCGGCGTATTGCCGAGCGTGGGCAGGAAGTGTACGCCGCCATGCTGGAACACACCGACGACCAACTCAAGCGGATCATCGACTTTTTACGCGAGGAAGATCAACTCGACGACACTATTGTCCTGGTGCTGTCCGATAACGGCGCCGCTGTGTCTTCGCAGCCGCTTGGTACACTCGATCTTCGGCGCTCGGCCTACCTCGATAAGGAAACACCGGCCCATTTGAGCGCGCATCTTGATGCCTTTGGGACGGAGGACTCGCAGTGCATGTATGGACCGGGCTGGGCGCAGGCTAGCAACACGCCACTTCGTTGGTACAAGGGGGATACCCACGGCGGTGGCACCCGATCGCCGCTCGTGATGCGTTGGCCCAACGGCAACGTGCCCGCTGATCGGATTGTTGGCCAATATCATCATGTGATTGACGTTGTGCCCTCGTTGCTTGAGATGATCAACGCCATGCCGCCGGACCGGGTTAACGATGCAGCGGCTCTGCCTTTACAAGGCAGCAGTTTCGCCTACACGTTCGACCATCCCGACGCCGCAACGAACAAAACGGTGCAGTATTTTGAGACATCGGGCGATCGCGCGATTTGGGTCGACGGTTGGAAAGCTGTTGTCAAACATCAGTTTGGCGAGTCCTTTGAAAACGACGTCTGGGAGCTCTTTCACGTTGACCACGATTTTTGCGAATTGAATGATCTTTCAAAAACGCACCCCGATCGGCTCGATGCACTCGTTAAAAAATGGTACGACGAGGCACAGCGCTACGACGTTTTGCCAATGAGCGACGATCTGCTTGGCATGTACAAAGCGGTGGTACCCGCCCCGCGCGCGCGACATGTCTTCTATCCCTCCATGACGCGACTCGATCGACTGAGCGCGCCAGACATCTTTAATTTTGACAGCACGCTCATCGCGGATGTGTCGCTAACGTCCGATCAAACGAGCGGTGTGTTGCTCGCCTCGGGTGATGGTTCAATCGGCTACGAATGGTTTCTGCAGCAAGGCTTTGTGTATTTTGTTTACGTCTATACGCGCGAACGCGTCGTCACGTATCGGTGGCCAACACGCATTGGAAAAGGTGATCACTTGATCGGTCTTCAACTGCACAAAACATCGACACACGCCGCGAGCGCCAAGGCGATCGTCGACGGTGCCGAGGTCGGCCAATTCGAGCTGCCCTCCATGTGGCCGATCTGGGCGCCGAATTCAGGTATCCGCTGCGGAGAAAATCGCGGTGCCCCGATTAGTAAAGCGTATGACGGCGATCTGATCTTCGAGGGGACCCTCAACCGCGTGATCGTGGATATCGGTCTCAACGGATGAGCGGTTGAGTCAGTCGGGTATACGGTCGATTTCCCGACTGCGCGCGAGCACGTCCAAACCTTGCCCGTATAAGTAGTGCAAGAGGTCGATAAATACCCAGTTCTCAACGAGCTTGTCGCCCTCGCGACGATAAATATCAACCACGCGCATTTCGGCACGCGCGGCATTCGCGGTCATGCCCAAAAAACCGCCCCGACTTGAATTGTGCAAGTTTGGCCAGCCAAACCAACCTGCATAGTTCCCCTCGGCAATGCGCGCCACATGGCCATTAAACACCTTATCGGCTAGGTTGCGGCGAAACGGGTACTGATGCTGTTTCTGGTAGCGAGTGATCGTGGTCGTCGCCCCGATACCGGTGGGTCCATACCAAATCATCTGTTCGTCCCACGTTTTGCGCAGAACATCGGGGGAACACTCGTCATCGCCCGTTTCATTTAATATCGACAGATCGCTCACCATACGCTCGGTCAGGGCAAGTGTACGGGCGCCTTCTGCAGGGTCTTGTGCCTCGAACAACAGACCATCATGCGTGCGAGGTCCTGGCTGAATGATGTGCGCACCCGTCGGCGGCGGCAGTGGATAACGACCGGCCTGCGCCATCACGCTAACCACGTCGATAAACAACGCCGTTTCGGCGATGCGATCGCCGTCAATGCGATGAAACTCGGCATACGGGATAAAGGTGAACTTGCCGGTGGGTGGGATACCCAACCAATGATCATCCATCAATCCTGTGAAGTGGCCCATGCTGCAGGTCCAAACCGTCGGCTCATCGCGTTGCTCGAGTTCGCCTTCGCTTATGCCCGCAAAAAATATGTCTTCACGACGCTGGTACGCGCGAAAAGACGAGCGCAACGGCGCCCAAAACGCCGCGATCGCGCTATCCACATTTGGTTGCTCGTAAAAAGGGTGTACGCCCCGCCAGCGGTAATCTACGCTGGCAACATCCGCCAACGCCGCGGCATAGTCGACGGCATGATCAAATGTTTCGATGTACTGACGCACAATGCGTTTGCACGACTGCAGATCGCCGTCACGTTTATCCGTATTGGTCATGGCAGAGTCACGATAGTGGCAAAGCAGTGTGTCAACACGCGTTAAACGCTTGGGTGCACATTAGCGAACCGCGACATTCGCCTGATCGAGCCAGAGCGGCGCGACGGGCATATCGCCGCGGCGAACGACAAAGACACAGGCCGGTTGCGCATCCGATTCACGCAGACTGCGTACGGCACCGATCGGGGTGGTAAACGTATCCCCCTCGCGCAACACAAAACGCGCGTCATTGACACAGATCTCGACCTCCCCCTGATGCACAAACAACACTTCCTCTTCGGCTCGAGTGTGGGGAGGAATGCACGCGTGTGCCTGGAGAGACAGACGTCGAAACACAAAACCGTGCGGCGTCGCGACCTCGCCTTCATCGATGTGCTCTGCCGCGTTGGCGGGCCCCAGTATGGGGGCCTCGGTAACCCCTTTGGCCCGCTGTGCGATGGCCGAATTGATCGACGCACGATAGTCATTTTGCCGAATAACACAACGCCGCATTTCGTCCGCGCTCATTCGACGCATCGCCGCCGCCTCGTCCGCGCTCGTCGGTGCGCACGCTCGGTCGTCGTGGGGAAGATCACCCTCTTCAACGGTATCGAATAGGCGCCCGCTTTCAAGCAACACCAGACCGTGATCCCGAGCTTGCTCGAAGACATAAGGCGCCCACGTAACGTGTCCAGGGTCGTCTCGGCCCAATATCGCGAATAAAAAGCCCGGCTCGTCCGATACACACTCAAACCCACGAAACACATTAATCGGTATCGAGATTACCTCGCCTTCATGCAGCGTGATATCGCCATCGCTGCCGTCCTCGCCCCACATGAAGCGCCACGCACCCCGGTGGACCATAAAGACCTCTTCCGAAACATGGCTGTGCTGGGAATTAATGCACCCTTTAGGCTGCCGAGCCGCGCCGATATTGAAGCCGTGAGGAATGCGAACGTGCACATGCTGCCCAGGGTTCTCGGCTACGCCCGGACCAATGATCGTGAAATTTTCTTTTTGATCGCTGCCGGGCGTACGGGCATCGATAAACGCGGTGCGACAGGCGATTAGCTCGTCGTATCGCACCAGACGCTGCCGCAGCGTGTAGGCTAATGTTGTCATTTTTCGGTCAATTCCTTCTCGCCCTCGACTAAAATGTACTTCGAATGCAATAATGACGCAACACCCATGAAGGGTAATTAGATTCCGTATAAAAATGAGTATGTTACATGGGCAATTCAACGCACCCTGTTAGCCGGGCCGCACTGGCCGATATCGGCGACCTGCTGTCGCCCTCGCCCAGCGGCCGTCGTATGCCCATGCCGGGTTTCGACGACGAATTTGTCGACATTGTCGATTACATCATTCGAATCACGGATCGCATTTGGCACGAGCGGCGCATTGAACTCTGTCTCGACTACTACGCGGCCGATAGCGTCATCCACACGCTCGGTGGGGACATAACGGGTGCCCAGACGGTTGTGGACAACACTCGAGACACGCTTCGCGCGTTTCCCGACCGAACGCTCGATGGAGACAACGTCATCTGGAGTAACCGTGGCGCGGCAGATGGCAGTAACGGCTACTACTCCTCCCACTTAATCACCAGCCGCATGACCAATGAAGGCGACACCGAATACGGCAAGGCAACCGGACGACGCGCACGCATCCGCACAATCGCAGATTGCGTGTGTGTGAACAATCAGGTGGTGGAAGAATGGCTCGCACGGGACAACGCGTCGCTGGTTATGCAATTAGGATTCGATCCTGATGACGTCGCTCACGCCCAGGCCCGGCATGATTGGGAAAGCGCATCGCCACTTTACAACACGCTTCAACAGTGGCGTGAGCAGCTGGTACCCCTTCCCCCTGCCACCCCGCCTGCTCCAGAAGAGTCACCGGCAGAGTTTGCTCGCGCGGTACTGGGCACGGTGTGGGCGCGCAATGATCAAGCCGTGTTGCCCGATGTCTATGACTTTCGCGTCGCCGCGCACATGACTGCCGGTCGCGATTTGTACGGCACACTCGAGTACGGTGAATATCTCGATGCCCTACATAACAGCCTGTCATCAGTTGCAATCAGCGTCGATCACGTTGCCGACATCCCCTATTTAGGCTCAGCACGGGACATCGCCGTGCGTTGGTCCCTGTCGGGCGTCCATTCCGGCGATGGCTTGTTTGGCCGAGCGTCCGGTGCACCGATTTACTTGCTCGGCATGACCCACTGGCGGATCATCCGTGGACGGATCAAAGAGGAAACAACCGTGTTTGACGAACTCGCACTTCGACGCCAGATTGCGCATCACCGTCTAAGATTCGAGGCGGGCAACTGACATGGCTGTGCCGGACGAGACCTTTTTTAGTCGAGCACCCGTAATCGACGCCCATCACCACTTGTGGGACCTCGGTCATTGCGATTATCCATGGCTCATGACTCCGGGTGTGAAGCGCTTCTTTGGCGACCCGACTCCGATTCAAAAGAACTACTTGCCCGCGGATTTTGTCCGCGATGCCGCACCGCTGTCGCTCGCCGGCTCTGTGCACATTCAGGTTGGAGTGAGCGACGCCGACTGCCTACGCGAAACCGAGTGGCTCGCACAGCTGCATCAAGCAGCACCGCACTTACCCACCGCCATTGTGGGCTTTGCGGATCTCACGCAAGCCCGCTTTCCCGCTGAGCTGGACGCGCACCAAAAGGCCTCTGCGTTTCGCGGCGTGCGCCAAATCATCGGCCGACATCCATCGGAAGACCGTCAAAACAATAGCGCCGCCGCACTCGATGCTACGTGCTTCATTACGCATCTTCGCGAACTCGCCGCGCGCGATCTGTCGTTTGACCTACAACTGACTGAACATCAGTATGCACGCGCGTTTGAGGTGTTTGCGCAAGTGCCCGAGCTTAAAGTCGCCATTTGTCACGTCGCCTCACCTTGGGATCAAACTCCCGATGGCTTTGTGAATTGGTGTGATGCCATGACGCGATTTGCGCAGTTACCGAATTGTGCACTAAAGTTTTCTGGATTCGGCATGTTTCGCCCGGACTGGACGGCCACACACGTAGCACCGTACCTTGTCCAGGCACTCGAGCTGTTTGGCGCCAAACGCCTTATGGTGGGGAGCAATTTCCCAGTAGATAAGTTGTACGGTGATCACAATAGAATGTATCGCGCGGTGGCGGCGCTGACCGATCGAGATACCTATACGGCACTCACGTTTGACACCGCCTCGCATTTTTATCGGTTAGGCCTCTAACCCTTCGCAACGATATCGACGGACATTTCTATGGAAAAATTTGGTGCATTAAACTGGTCGATTATCGGACTCTACTTGATCGCAAACCTGTCCCTCGGTTGGTACATGAGTCGACGTGTCAAGACATCAGCCGATTACTATATCGGCGATCGCTCCTCACCTTGGTGGGCCATCGGCATTTCTGTTTTGGCTACGTATGTCAGCGCCCTCTCGTTTTTGGGGGGACCGGCCTGGGCCTATGGAGACGGTATGGCCGCGCTCGCGATTCATGTGAATTACGCGCTGGTCATTTTTCTCTGCATCGTCTTTTTTATTCCGTTTTTCTACAACAGCGGCGTTGCATCAATCTATGAATACCTCGAGCGTCGCTTCGGACTCGCATCGCGCGCAGTCATGGGCCTGGTGTTTATGCTCACCGCCGTAATTGCCGCTGCGTCCATTCTCACCGCCACGGCCTTCGTGGTGCGTTTTGCGACGGGCATGTCTTTAGAGCACGCGATCATTATGATGACCGTAATCGTATTGCTGTATACGATGATGGGCGGCATGAATGCGGTGATTTGGACCGACGTGCTGCAGGGCGTGATATTGCTCGGTGGTGCAGGCATCATCATGATCGCGCTGCTCGGCGAGATCGGTTCACTGCCTGACGCACTGCGCTTTTTAGAGGCCAACGGTAAACTCGACCCACTTAATTGGTCCCTTGATGTTTCAATCGCCCCCACCGTATGGGCAGGCGTATTCGCTATGACGGCGTATCATGTGACCGTGTATGGCGCCAATCAATATATGGTGCAACGCGCGCTGGCAGCCAAGACAATCGGCGATGCCAAGAAATCCTACTTTCTGATGGGCCATGCGGCCTTTATTTTGTATTTCGTGTTTTTCTTTGTCGGTGCACTGTTGTTCGTGTTCTACCGCGGCGAACCGTTCGAACAGCCCAATGAGATCATCCTTATTTTCGCTGAAACGCTTGCCATACCCGGATTGCTTGGCGTCATTGGCGCCGCAATCTTATCGGCTTCGATGTCGACCACATCGTCAGCGTTTAATTCACTGGCCACGATCACGGTGACTGATTTTTATCAAATGTTCTGGCGCAAAGAGGCCAGTGAAAAACACTATCTATTGGCGTCGCGAGTGTTCACGGTGATGTGGGGTCTAATCGTCATTCCACTGGCGATGGCGTTCGCGGGCACAAAAGGCTCGATTCTTGAGGTGCTATCGTCAGTTGGATCTTATTTTGTGGGCGCCAAGCTCTCGATGTTTGGCCTCGGGTTTTTCTCTAAGCACACCACAGAACGCGGCCTGCTTGTCGGTGTGGCCGCCGGGTTTATCGCACTCACCATACTCGTCCCTCTCAATGCATTTGCGCCGCTCATTGATCCACTTTGGGAGGCACTTAACCTGACAAGGCCAACCATCGCCTGGCCGTGGTATGTCGTCATCGGAGCCGTGTTTAATATCGTTGTGGCCTGGACGGCCAGTGTGTTACTAGATGGTTTTCAAAGCGAATGGCATGAGCACAGCGTGCCAGGGCAGCTGGCCAAGTGGCGCGCAGAAGGACGCGAACTCAAACAAGATGGATGGTACCTCGTGCCGGGCAAAGTCGACCCCGTGGTGTGGTCGCTACCCGTCATGTTTATCCTCATCATGGTGTTCTTAGGCTGGTTTGGGACACTCGGCTAGCCCGCTGTTCGAAACCTTCCGGCACTCAATACGAGTTGATCAAGCGTCAGCTACGACCTTTGGCTGCCGTATCAAAGCGCGCACGCAATGCCTCAGCGCCTTCGAGGAGAAAACTGTGATCCGACTTGAGAATAAACAGCGATGCGCCCTGGTCCAGCCACATCGGAATTTCGTCCAAATCGGCGACGAACATACCGACTCGACGGTCCGCATCCAAACCCGCTCGACATATCGCGCGTACCGCATCGACTACCGGTGGCTCTGACGGTGCGCAGGCCATGGCGACGGCAAGATCTATTCGCCCGACGAACAGGCAATCGATACCCTCCACCTTGGCAATGTCATCTAGATGCTCAAGCGCCTCGAGGTCCTCAATCTGAGCAATGGTCGTTGTATCGCGAGCGGACTTAGCCAGATGTTCGCTCATCGAGCGCGTTGTGTAACCCGCTGCTCGCGATGAGCCGGCGTATCCACGGCCCTGACCGTATTGTGCGCTGTGCGCCAACCTGGCCGCCTCATCCGGGGTGCGAATGTGAGGTGCCATCACGCCGGTCGCACCGCAATCGAGTGCATTGAGTACTGACTCCGGTGTCGCGTGCGGCACTCGTACAATCGACGGCATGCTGGCAGCACGCAAGGCGCTAACCGACACGTCTAGTTCAGTGCGTCCAAAGGGCGCATGCTCCGCGTCGAGACAAACACAATCGAGTTCGGTCTTCCCAAGCACCTCACCGATGATGTGCGAGGGCGTTTTGCAAAACGTGCCGATCAGCGCCTCACGTGCAAGCAAGCGTTCACGGAAACCATTATGTGCCGTCACGTCAGTTCACCCAAAGCTGATTAGAGGCCAACTTCGCACCTTCAGCCAGTGCGCCCAGTTTGGCGTAAACGATATCCTCATCGACAGCGCCAAAACCGGCAAAAGTGGAGAATCCGCAATCGGTGCCGGCCAGCACCCGTTCCTTACCCACAATGTTGGCAAATTGAATGAGTCGTTGCGCAACCAATCTCGGGTGCTCAATAAAGTTGGTGGTTGAATCAATCACACCGGGCACCAGAATTTTGTCGTCGGGTATCGATGCATCACGAAACGTCTCCCATTCGTGAGCATGACGGGGATTGGCGCTTTCAAACAACAGTGCCTGCGGTCGGGCTTTTAGTGCAATGGGTAGCACCATATCCATTGGCGCATCGCAATGGTGCGGGCCCTCATAGTTGCCCCAACAAATGTGCAACCGCATTTTTTCGGCCGGTATATTGCGCGTCGCGTAATTGAGGGCCTCGACATGCTGCATCGCCAAGGCTTCGTACTCGTCATCGGCGGCGTCCTTGAACATCATATGCCGCCCCAGGCCCAAATCAGGGGAATCCAGTTGAAGGATAAATCCGGCCTCGACAATTGCCTCATATTCAGCGCGCATGCCCTCCGCGAGGGCACCGAGATACTCTTCCTGAGTCGCGTAAAACTCGTTGGGTTGAAACAAAGCGATGACACCCGGCGACGCGGCATTCATGAAACCTTCGTGATCGGGTACCTGCTGGAGCGCGTCATGAAAATTCGAGAGATCCTCATGCAGCGGCTCCATTGTCTTTACACTGATTTCATTGACGCAACAAGGTCGACGATAGCTAGGCGTGCCACCGCCTTTTGCCTGTCGTTCAAGAAAACCAGGGAACGCCTCTAGGTCTTTTGGCGCGCGGCGTGGGCTATCACCATCAAACCCAGTCAATCGATCTTTGATGTAGGTCGCGTAAGATATCTTACTCATTTCCCCATCACTGATGACATCGACCCCCGCGTCGTGCTGACGTTCGACGACCGACTTGACTGCGTGTCGAATGGTGCGTTTAAACGCTGGAATATCGTCAAGTGTCTCGCTTTCTGCCGCGAATACCCCGTCGGTCACGGCTTTAGAACGTGGCAAACTACCGACGTGCGTGGTGAGTATTCGCTCCGTACTGTATCGCATGGGCCTATACCCTCAAGGTTGTACGAATCGCGCGGAAGTGCCGGCCCGTAGGATGCCGGAAAATACACGTTTTTCGTCTTTGGTTTCCGGTTGCTCGATCAAGTCCATTAGCAGCGACACGGTCGCCTCCGTCATGCGCCGCACGGGCTGCCGAATGGTGGTGAGATTATACGCATGCCAGTTTGATGGATCGACGCCATCAAAACCCACAATGGAAATATCCGTGGGTGCCTCAAGGCCAAACATTTGACGGCACCCGTCGAGGGCACCCAATGCCATCACGTCGTTCGCGCAAATAATTGCTTCAACGCGCTCGCTCTGATCATCGATAAGACGTTTGACGCCATTAAAACCACTCTCGTACGAATAATCGCCCGAGATGATCGGCACGTGATCAATTCCCAGGGTATCCAGTTGCTCCAGAGCCCCCGTGACACGCTCGATGCTCACCGTCGAATCCTCCGGTCCGGCAATGAGTCCAAACCGTCGATGCCCCGCCGCATACAGCCCATTTACCAATTGCCGTGCCCCCTCTTCTTGATCACAGCACACAGCACTGCCCGAGCCATGGGCAATGTGTCGGTTATAAAAGACCAACGGCATATGACGTCGCTCAAACTCCGCCACGTGCTCAGACGTGAGCTCCGCAGCCGCAATCACGCCGTCGGGCCGATAGGGCCAAACCTGCGTCAGCACATCGCTGGCGTCGGCTTCCGCACTCAGCGAAAATAACAGCACACGCACGCCACGCTGCGACAGCTGTTGCGTCAATTCGGCCAGCACTTCGGGATAGTAGAGGTTTGTCAGATTGGAGATGAGCACCGCGACAAGATTAGACCGACGCGTGATCAGACTGCGCGCTATGGCGTTGGGCTCATAGCCTAATTCACTAGCAGCCTTCATCACGCGCTTGCGCATATTCTCCGATACGCTAGCGCCTGGTTTGAAACAACGCGAAACAGCGGATTGCGAGACACCTGCATAGCGTGCCACGTCGTACGACGTGACCGGCTTGTTCTTTTTTACGGCGCCGTTCTCTTTATCCGGTTTTGCCATAGCGTCTGAGCCGGATATCGGCCTGCTCCTTGTGTCCGGCAAATCCTTCAATCGCGCACAGACGCGAGCAATACTCCCCAATGTGTAGAGACGCTTCCTTTGTGACCTTCTGGTACGTACAGGTTTTGATAAACTTACCCACCCACAATCCACCCGTGTAGCGAGCCGCTTTTTTCGTTGGTAGGGTGTGGTTGGTGCCGATAACCTTATCGCCATACGACACATTGGTTTCCTCGCCCAGAAACAGCGCACCGTAGTTCGTCATGTTATCGAGAAAATAATCGGGATCGCGAGTCATTACCTGCACGTGCTCGGACGCCAGTTCGTCGGCTTTTTGCACCATCTCTTCATACGTGTCACACACGATCACCTGGCCATACTCGTTCCACGCCGCGCCGGCAATGTCAGCCGTGGGTAAAATAGTCAGCTGTCGTTCAACTTCTTTGATCGTATCGTTTGCAAGTTGCTCCGAGTTGGTGAGCAGCACCGCCGGTGAATTTGGGCCATGCTCGGCCTGGCCTAATAAATCGGCCGCACATAGCTCACCGTCTACCGACTCATCCGCGATCACCAAAGTCTCCGTCGGTCCCGCAAACAAGTCTATTCCCACTCGACCGAACAGCTGTCGCTTGGCTTCGGCCACAAACGCATTGCCGGGCCCGACAATCATGTCGACCGGCGCTATGGTTTCGGTGCCGAGGGCCATGGCACCAACCGCCTGAACCCCCCCCAATGAATAGATCTCGTCGGCCCCGGCCATATCCATTGCCACCACAATCGCGGGTGCAGGTTTGCCCTCAAAGGGTGGCGCAGCGGCGATCACCCGTTTAACCCCCGCCACTTTGGCGGTGACCACACTCATGTGCGCGGACGCGACCAACGGGTATTTCCCGCCCGGCACGTAACACCCAACGGAATTCATCGGAATGTTCTTATGACCGAGAATGACGCCTGGCAATGTCTCGACTTCAAGGTCTTGCAGCGCCGCACGCTGATGCTCCGCAAAATTGCGGACTTGTTCTTGGGCAAACCGGATATCATCAAGGTTTTGCTGTGACAGCGCGTCATAGGCCGCCTTAATTTCCTCGCGACTGAGTCGATAGGACGGCGGCGACCATTTGTCGAATTTTTGCGAATACTCGCGCACGGCGTGGTCGCCACGCTCGTCGATGTCTTTAAGGATATTTTCAACAATACCGCGCACTTGCGCATCATCTGATGCGGCTAATTCAACGTCATAGCCATTTTTTAGATAGCGAATCACAGGGCACTCCAAGGACCAAATTCGGACAATTTGCATTCGAATGCAAGTTATATAATCTAGATGGAAAAGACGCAAGCAGATTTGTGTCCAACGCTCGCTGAACGGCCCGTTAAACGGGCATTCTTCCCTACCTTTCTACGCAGGAGTTGATCGTGACGCTCGAAAACAAGACTGTTCTGGTCACCGGCGCCGGTCGAGGTCTCGGCAAGGCCATCGCACAACGTTTTCATGACCTCGGTGCGCACGTGATTGCCGTCGCACGAACCCAAGCGGAGCTCGATACCGTATTTAATCACACCCATCACTGCGAAACGTGGTGCGAAGATGTGACGGCAGACGCCTTTCTTGCGCGTATCGAACAGCTCTCGTCACTGGATGTACTGGTGAATAACGCCGGCTCTAACCGCCCCGAGCCGTTCGCTCAGGTGAGCGACGCGAACCTCGACTTTGTGTTGGATTTAAATGTGCGCACGGTGTTTCGTGTCGCGCGGTCAGCCGTGCGGGTAATGAAACGCCATGGAGGCGGCGCGATCATTCACATGTCCTCCCAAATGGGCCGGGTCGGCTCGCCAGAACGCACCGTCTACTGTATGACCAAACACGCGGTCGAAGGGTTAACCAAAGCGATGGCCGTGGAATTGGGTTCGGACAACATCCGCGTCAATGCCGTCGCCCCGACCTTTATCGAAACACCACTCACCCAACCCATGCTGGACAAGCCCGAATTCAAAGCGTTTGTGGATCGCATGATTCCGTTGGGTCGCATCGGTCAGCCCGAGGACGTGGCAGACGCGGTCGTGTATTTAGCGACGGCGAGCATGGTGACCGGAACCAGCCTCTTGGTCGACGGCGGCTGGACAGCCCATTAGATCGCATGGTGCGTTAGCGAAAAAGCGCGACGTCTCGTTCCACGGCTTGCTGGTGGCCTTCGCGGCTGCCGGCCGGCGAAAAGAAACTGTGAGGACTCACACCAAGAATGTGCGTGTTGTACGGATACTCAAACCCCTCACAGCGATTGCCAGCTTGAGCGAGTCGCTGACACAGCGCGTTATTCCAATCCGGCGGAGAATAGAAGTCGCGGTCGGAAAAATGAAGATTGAGTGGTTCGGTTAGCCACTCGGCACGATCGAACACTTCAATTCGATCATACGCGTTGATGACGCGCGGATCGTGCACAATACGCGTTTTCATCGCGTCGCCATGTTCCACAGAAAACGCATAGTCCGTGTGTCGATCATGCACGTGACGATTAAGCGCTTGATACATGACGGTTGTCTTAGCAACCAGCACATCGTGGACCGTTCTATCCCCGTACTGCTCGTGTTGCCACGTCCATTGCTGCGCGTCGAGCGACTCAATTTCATCGGACGGCCAAGCAAAAATGAAATCGGCGTTTTGTTCGCCATCGCTTCCAAAAGCGGTGCCCGTCCAGGTACCGTCGCCTGACAGAAACGCCTGTGCGCTCTGCTGCATCGGCGCAATAGAAACAAGCTGTGTGAAACGCGGCGCGATCGTACCGGCCCAAATCGACGCCGCGTGCACTGTTTGCGAGACGGCCGAGCCCTCGCCCGCAATGGCGAGCGCAAACAGCGTGGCATCGCCGCCCTGTGAGTGTCCAACCATGTTCACGCGCTTAAGATTCAGCGATGCCACCTCAACCGACGCTAAACCATCGAGCAAATTGAGCAAGTCAATCGCGTAGAACACCGGCGTGAGATAGGTACCGGTGTCCCATGCGGCTAAGTAGTCTAAGCCTTCGGCTAACTCCCCGGCTACCGTGCCGTGGCCACGGTAGCCGGGCACAAACACAACAAAACCCGCGTCACGAAACGCGTTGATGGTCGCGTAGTAGTAGGTGTCCGATGCATAGTAAAAATCCAGCGAAGGCGCCGCATCGATGCCTCGCCATCCGTGCGCAAACACCACCACCGGGTAACCCTCCGGCGGAGGCGGCGTTACCGGTACATCAATGCGGGTGTACACTCTAAGCCCATCGGAGTGATACGCCGCCACAAACGAACGGCCCAGTTCGATATCTCGTGACTCGACCACCTGGATTAACGAACCGTACGTGCGTTGACGAAGGTGTTCGATGGACAGCGTTTGCAGTGAATCGAGGTCAGCGCCCCGTGGTGGATTCACGTGAGGCGATACGGGGTTTCCAAATGGCGCGCAGGCCATCACCAAGAGCGCGGCGACGCCCACAATCCATCTCGATCGAATCCGCCGGTGCGATCGATGATCGCACCCTGGCTCGCACAGAAACGACCGACACGTCATGCGAATTCGTTGTCGCTCATGGTGTCGGCGCGTGCGTTTCAACACGCATGCCGTCAGCGCCCATAAGGGGCACGCGAAGCGGCCACGCCCGGCGTACAGCCTGGAATGCCCAGACCGGTGCCGGCGTTAAGGTAGTCCAGTAACGCCGGATCATCCGTCTCAAGTGGTGCATCCCATCCTTCTGCGGCCAATGCGGCGATATCAAAGGAATCCGGCGCATCCCAATTTGTGCACCAAACACCATTCGCCTCCGACAGTGCGGTGGTGAAGCCGCTTTGAGGATCGGACAAATCATAGAGGTCGTCCAAATCCGACTGCGTGGCGCCGAGCTGGGTCGCGACACCGGTGGTAAAGCCGCCGATGCCGTCTTGTCGATTAATTAACACCACCCGTTCGCACCCACCGGCGACCAACACTTGTGTCGGCACAGGATCGCTCCAGCCACCCGCCGAGACACGACCGTCTGGCAGCTCAACGGCTCGCGACAACCCTGGTTCGGCCGGCGACACCGCTAAGATATCGCGCCACGCCGTCTCACCCAGCGAACTGAATCGCGCACTCTTCGCATCCGCAAATTCAGAAATCGCATGCTCGGCCCGCACCAAATCGTCTGCTCGGCCCCAATATCCGAACTTCACGTCGTCAAAATCCACATTGAGCGATACGGGCTGGGCCGCCAGATACGCCTGGCGGGCCTGCCCAAATTCGTCCACTGCCGCTCCTTCCAGCACGGAGGTCGTCACATAGGCTCTCAAATAGCGCCCGATGGGGTCATCGAGTCGATTACGCCCGGTATCGGGATCGTACTGCGCTTTGAAGTTCTCAAACAGTGAGGTAAACAGCGTGCCGCAGGTGCCGCCGGGTGCCGGCAACGCGGACACGGCCGGCCAATCAAGTCCGGTGCCCGGCGCTGCGCAGTGTTCCATGAAGCGTCGCATATTGGGTCGATCAAACGGTCCGTACCCTGCGTAAAAATTACCCAACCGGCCCACAATGTTGGCAAACGAATCAAAATTTACTGGCCCAGGCCGTACCAGTGGTGTTGGATCATTCACTTGAAAACTCAGTGCCGCCAGCGTGCCCTGAACGATGTCATTGGCGTGGAACACCGGATCCGGGGATGTAAGTAATAGCGTGAGGATTTCAGGATTGAGAATTTGCTGAAGGTCTTCGTCTTGGAGGATCGCAATCAGCGCATCGACGCCTTCTTGGGGCTGGTCGCCTGCCAAAAGACCCGCAATGTCGCCGGCCTGTATTAGCGCAACGAGCTCGCCGACAGCCGCAATATCATCGATCAGACCGGCGTCACTAAGGCCCTCAACCGATTTAAACAGCAATGCCATGCGGGCCGTGGCCTCGTCTTTTGAACAGCGCTTTCCGCCACCGCATCGGGTCAGCAGCGGGTTAGCGTGAATGGACTCAGTTACGAACACACTGATGCTGCCCGAACTGCCGCCGGCGGCGCCACCAATCAAGCCAAACTCCTCTGTCACGCGAGCCAGCGACGAGAAATGGGCCCAAAGTCGCGGCCCATTGCCGCGAATGCCAACACACGTAGGCGCGTCATAACCAAACACATTGGCTTGCCACAATGGTGGCTGCCAGTAGCCCCACCAAGCATCTTGTGTGTCATAAAAATTAGATCGATTGTTGCGCCATCGGTAGAGACTTGACCGCCAGCCAGCAAACGTCGTGTAATACAACGGAAGACCGCGATTATATTGAATCTCACCCCAACGACTGCCAATCGGGTGTCCATCGGGAAACACGAGCCCATCGCTCTGACCAAAGTAGGTGACACGCGCGAGTCGTTCAATTTGCGTTGTGTCATCAATGGTTGAGAAGCGTTCGAGTTGCTTGACTGTGCGGACATTGCCAAATACGAACTCGACGAACACGCCGGCAAACGCGGTAGAAGCAAATAACAACATGGAAACGAGCGTGACACGGACGGCGGTGGATTGAGTCATCCTATCTCTCCTTGAAACGTGCGCGTGGTTCCAATGACCACGCGTCATGGTTTCATTCTAGACAGGCACACGCAGCAGGCAAAGTCACGGTGCAGCATACCGCTCGCAATATGAACTATTTTGCGAGCGATTGAGAACCGCGAGCCCCTTCACATCCTGTTCGTCTGCTAACTCAATAGGCTGGATTGGCCTTTACTGCGCAACGAGACGTGGGGTCACCAGCATGATGAGTTCTTTTTTTGCGTCACTGGTGTATCGGGATTGAAATAGTCGACCCAATACCGGCAAGCTGCCAAGACCTGGGACAGCCCGCACGGTTTCCGTTTGTTGATTCTGTATCAAACCGCCAATTACCACGGTTTCGCCACTGCGTGCGCGCACAAGCGATGACGCCTGGCTGATATCCAGATTCGGGGCGGTCGACTGTACGTTGCCGTTGTCGTCCAGCACCTCGCTCACGCTCGATACCCGCGTTACGACCGGCGACACGTCAAGCGTTACCCAGCCATCGCGCGAAATCTGAGGTGTGATTGACAGTACGATGCCCTCGGTGACCACCTGCGGCACGTCGGTCGAAAAAGTTTGAGACCCTGCGCTCGTCGCGTCGGTGAGCTGTTCTTTTCGAAAAAAAGTTCGATCCGTGCCAACTTTGATCAGTGCCGACTGATTGTTGAGGGTACGGATATGTGGCTGCGACACAATCGATACATCGCCCTGTTCCTCGAGCGCCTGCAAGACGGCAGAAACCGTGTTGAGTCCATTCTCGATGTTGTTGTACTCAAGATCGACGGTCGGGGGAAGCGCCGTCTGTCCGCCGGCGGCACTCAAAATAATGGTCGACAGATTGCCACCCACGAATTCGCCATCACCGTTGCGTACAAAACGCGACCAGTCGATGCCCAAACTCGCGTCGTTGCTGAGCGTCACCTCAACGAGCCTCACGTCGATATCGACTTGCCGAAAAATAGACTCGTTGAGTTGTTCGATAAAGGTCGCCACCTCCTCAACCCGCTGATGTTGATCGGTCACTTGGACTGTGCCAGCCAAACGGTTAACAAGGAGTCTGCCTTCTTCTGACACCAGCCGATTGAGCTGCTCTTCAAGTTCCGACCAAAAATCCACTTTATCGGATTGTTGGATCGTCATTGTGCCAGCCGTGTTTTCATCACCGCTGTCGTCGCTGGATGCACTGGAGCTCACTTGGGCTTGACTGCTACCGGATCCACTGCGCACAAGCCGAATGTAGTCGATCGAGAATGTGCGCGTCTCCCAGGATTTGACGTAGACGATATTGCCTCGGCGTTCCCAGTAGTAGCCATTGGCACCGAGCAACGATTCCATGACTTCATCAAACGGTAGATTCGTCAAATCGACACTCACCGTGCCGGTGACGTCTTTGTCGACCACAATATTCAATCCGTATGTCTTACCAAACAGACGACACGCACGCTCAATGGGCAAGTCGCGAGCGACAAAACTGTATCGTTTATCACGCGCGGTATCGTCCTTCATGCCGTCCACCACACGACGCGTACCCTGCACACCGGGTGCGATGGTCAAGGACGGCTTTAGTTCTTTTGCGGTTTGACGAAATTCGTCGCGCACCGCCTGATCGTCCTGTATGTCGATCGACGAGGTCGACGTGGCGCAGCCTGCGATTAACAGTATCGTCAGGACCAAAAAGGGATGGGAGAGTGTCCGCCTATTCATTTCGAAACCTTTACTTTTACCGCCTGGCCATTGTGTTTGTGTCGCAATTCCACTTCCGTTCCGAGAATCTGGCTCACCCGATAGTCACCGTATTCATCGCCACTTCGCACGATATCGCCGCCGATCACCGCTAACCCCGTGTCCTCGGAGTGCACAATGGCGGTTACCGTCGGTCGAAAGCTCGCCACTCGTTTCTTAACAGGTGTTTTCGGACTATCTGCCTTGCTTTGAACCGCTTCGATCTGTGAGTCATTCAGTGTCGCGCGCGCCACAAACGGATCACGACTGGGCGCCGTATTCCAATGCACGGAACCGGCGTCGATCTGCACCAGCTGGGGACTCAACGCCTGCACTTTGAGCGCTTCGATGGAATTCGTGTCGTCCCATGAGCCTTCTTCGATCAAAATGGCGTCGAGATCCGAGTTCGACTCGTCGTCGACTGGCGTTTGCGAAAGCGCTCGATACGGGGTAATGACCTTCGCATACACCACGAACGCCGCGATGAGCACCAACCCAACAATAATCCAGTGACTGTTAAAGAGTTTTGCCATCGTGCGGAACCTTTCCATGCACCCAGACGCGGAGCATGACCGTTAATTTGGTAGCGCCTTCACCCTCGCTCTCGATCGTCGATTCAACAATTTCGACATACCAAGGTGAGCTTGCCAAATAGCGCATGAACTCCAGGAAGTGCAAGAACGTCTGCTCTTCACTGTTATCCATCGCGGTTATCACTACCTGTATCGGCACCTCCAGCATATTCTCAATACTGGATGCTGATCCGGTATCCATGGTGTAGGAAAAATCCAGGTCAATTTGCTCTGCAAACGCGCTTTTCTCGCGAAGCCAATTCGCAATGCCCCGGTAATCCACGAACACGCGACGACGGTCTGTGCTCTCGACAGTTTCAGCCAGTTCTTTCATTTCCTCTTCAGACCAGGCCTCTCGGCGGCGAATCAACTCTGTTTCAACGATTCCCAGCTCCGAAAACTCTTCGAGCGACGAATCCATCGCTTCAATACGAAACAACAGATAGAACGCGATCGTCGCGATGCACAGCACAGTCCAACCCACTAGAGCCACCTGGGCCCAGCGCTTGGTCACAATATGATCAACCATATTGTTCAAAAAGCGTTGGACGCGAATCTGCCATGAGATTCGTAGATCGTCTCGCCGTTCGGACTGACGACGCTCAAAGGCAGTTTGGTCCGGCGACTCCTCTACGCCTTCCCACGGCACCTGGTCCGCCACCCTGAGCTCTTCGACCCGATGTTTGCGCGCCGCCGCTTCCGCAGCAATGTCAGTAAGGTCTTCCAGTTCGAGTAATTCATGCAGCTGTTTCATCGGAAATTCCCTCGAATTTCGAACCCGACATCACCGGATTCCGCCGCACGCCCCTGTTGAAGCTGTTGCATCCAAGATTTTTCCCAAGAAACCGTAATCGCGGTATTCCACGGATCACTGCTTAGCTTGCTCTGCAACGATTCAAGAAGCGGTGCCACGTCACCCAAAGCCACTACAGACGTGCCGAGCAATGCGACTTCCCACGTGTCGCCGGAGCGATTGACCTGCGCGCTCTCGAGCACCAATCCCTCGGGCACCATCTCGCCCAGGTGACTCATAAACAGCGCCGGTAGATTGAACGCGTCAACGTTAAGTAGGTCGAGCTTGGTCTTCTCGACGTCCATACGAGCGATTTCACTATTGAGCTGATCGAGTTCGTCGTTCAGATCACTGATGTGATACCGCAACTCTTCACTGTCTGTCCGATATTTATAGAGTGAATATTCAATCACCGCGGAAATGGACAGGGCCGCAATACTGGCGACAGCCGACATCATGACTGCACCGCGTAGCAGCGTTTTGGATGTAATCGAGCGCCTCGCGAGCCTGGGGATAAAGTTACTCGCCAATCCTTGTGGCAGCTGTGCCACTTGAACCATCCAAAAGGACGGCGTGGCCGCGATTGGATCAAACCCAACCTCGACGTCAATTTTCTGTACTAATTCGCTTAGCGCGATGCTGGCGCGATCACCGATCAGCCAGGCTTTTTCGATCTTGCCACCGATACGTTGTTTGGCGTAGCCAATGGTGCGGTTCACATCCATTGCTAAGCGGTCGACCGTGCTCTCGTTCCATGGATAGGACAACTCGCGAACAAACAGTATTTCGCCATCGCCGTTGGACACCAACATCTGCGTGCGCTCGTCAAACAGCGCAATGAGGAGTATGGCCTCATCACCCACATCCGCCTCGAGAAGCGGCACATACTCAGACATGATCTCTGTGAGCGGCACAAGCAAACGAGGTTTCAAGTAGAACTCTTCGCAGATTCGGATCACGGCTTCGACAATGTCTTTTGGCATCAAGTGCAACAACACACCGTCGTTACCCGTGGCGCGTTTAACCGGGTGATGCCGCCACGAGGCTTCGCCATCAAACGGCTTGTTGTTGGTCACATGACGAGTCAGATATTTACGTAAGTCACGTGTGGATAGCGGTGGTATTTCGAGAAATTCGTGTGTGTGAAAATCGTCTTCATACGCGATCGCCACGGTACCGCCGCGGCTAATATCAATGCGGTGGCAGGCTTCGTACATCGCGGCACTTAGACTGGTCAAATCGGTGACCGGCGTTGGAGACTTCCAGATTTCCACAACCGCTTTGCCTTTAAGCCGCGCAATCCGGAACTCGCCGTATGCCCATTCGATGCCGTAGTCGATACTCATTGGGCCACCCACATCCAGTTCGTACCGTTGTCAATATACGAGTAGCCGACAGCTTGGGTGACCAACACAGTGTTCAGCAATGTCCCAACCGGAAACGGATCGGCATTGAGCTGCAGCCGTGTGCCTTCGAGCAGATAGCGTTCCGCTACACCGGAAATGGCGCCCGATGCAGAAGGTATGGCGGCCTCCGCCTGGTTCTCGAGCGCATAACCCGGTTGGTTCGAGTTGGTGTTGGTCAACACAATACGGTGAAAGTAACGGCCCAGGTGCACGCGCTGGATCATGACCTCATCGCTCTCCAGATACCGCGCGCTCGAACTTTGATTCCAAATCGCGTTAAATTCCGCGGCGTCCGCGGGCAGCGTCGGCACGTTGCCTCCAAAATCGGAAATGATCATCAAACGGGGCGAGTTAGGTTGGGCAGACAGACCACTGGTTTGCGTGTAACCGTTAAACGCCACCTGTGCTGTCGTCATAAACTGCGGATCAAAGTAAATGCCGCGCTGATAACCACGCGCGTTGTCCAGAATCTGCGCCTCTCGATAGCCACTCATCGAGGCGATGGCGCTACTCCAGTTTGCGGGTTGTCGTGAAGGAATGGATAGACTTGACGATATGTAACGCTCGAGATCATCCGCGAGTGTTTCAAGGTTGCCGCGTTCGGCCGTGGCGTACGCTTCGTTGATACCACTGAAGACACTAGGCGCCATCATGCCGGCCAAAATCGCCATCACCGCTAACACACCGATTAGCTCCATCAAAGAGAAACCTCCCGCGTGCCCTGCAAAACGTCGATCACTCTGGCTCATGAGATTCCCTGTACAAGTGAGAACATTGGCAAGAAGACCGCGCCGGCGATCAGGCCGACGATTGCCACTAAGGTCAGCGTGATCATCGGTTCGATGATGGCAAACACGCGCTTAATTTGACGTGGTATCTCCTCGTCAAACCGGTCGGCCGTCTGCTGCAGCATTTCATCCAACGTGCCGGAATCCTCGCCCACGATGATCATGCGCAACGTCAAGTTGGAAACGATGTCATGATTGCGCAGTGCATCGCTGACGCGATTGCCACGCTGGACGGCGATTTCAGCGTCGCTAATTGCCGTATCCATGATCGAGTTGTTGGTCAGCCCTTTGCACAGCGTGAGCGATTCGACAATCGGAACGCCGGCTTTGAGCATCAGTGCGAGGTTATGCACAAACTGAGACTGGACTAGCAGCCGCTGGATGCTGCCAAATACGGGCATCGACAATTTAGTTCGATCGATGACTCGGGCCACCGCGGACACACGCCGTGCCGCTTGTCGAATACCGATGATCAGTGCCGCAAGCGACAGCAAAATCGCCCACCAGTACTGTTGAGCGAACAGTCCGATTGCGACAACGCCTCGCGTTAACGCCGGCAGTTCGAGTTCCAATTCAGCAAAGATCGTCGCAAAACGTGGCACCACAAACACGAACATCAATCCCACAAGTCCGGCCACGGCCACGATAATCATCAGTGGATAAATACTGGCCTGCTTGACATCGGCAATGATGCGGTCGACCCACGCCAAGTGACGCGAAATATCGGTAAACACCTCGACAAGATTGCCACCGTGTTCGCCGGCCTGGACCAGGTTACAGACCTGCTCAGAGAACACTTTTGGAAACTTTCGAAAGCTGGACGAAAGATCATTACCAGCCTGTACGTTCAGACCAATGTCCTCGAGAATCTGGCGCAGCACAGGTTGCTCTGTTTCCTCGGCCATCGCGGCAATCGCATCGGCAATGGGAATACCGGCCTTGAGCAGTGATGTCGCGCCATTGAAAAAGTCAATCAACTCTTGACGCGGCACCTTCTTACGACGGGTCTGCTTGCGGGCTACCTGTACCTCCGCATCGATCAGCCAATAGCCAATCTCGCGTAAGCGGCGCTCCAGCAGCTGCTCGGTATCGGCGACCATTGTGCCGTCTGCTTGACGTCCAAGCTTATCCACCGCGTGATAGGCGTACTCCGGCATCGCAAGGCTACCTCACTACTCTGAGCACTTCTTCGAGCGTGGTGGTCCCTGCTTTCGCTTTGAGTATGCCGTCATCGAACATGCTGACCATGCCAGTTGACCGCGCGAGCTCCGCAATTTCGGTGCTGGATGCACCATGAATAATAGGACCATGGAAGCGCTCATCCACCGTCAGTATTTCGTAAATGACCTGACGCCCCTTAAACCCGCTGTGATTGCAGTCTGGACAACCTTCGCCTCTATACAAGGTGGTCGACTGATCAAAGTGGGCCTGCAAATCCAGCTTTTCGATGAGCGCGTCGCTATCGGTTACTTCCGTTTTACACGACGGACAAATGCGTCTCACCAGCCGTTGGGCGAGAATCGCCGACAGCGACGGCGGCAACATATACCGATCGACACCCATATCGATCAGACGTGGAATCACGCCGACCGCATCATTCGTATGTAAAGTCGACAACACCAAGTGCCCCGTGAGCGCTGCTCGCGCCGCGAGCTGAGCCGTTTCCACATCGCGAATCTCGCCGATGAGAATGACGTCGGGATCCTGTCGCAGCAACGCGCGCAAACCACTTGCAAAGTCCATCCCAACTTCAGGCTTTACCTGCGTCTGACGGATTTTATTAAGCGAATATTCAATCGGATCTTCCAGCGTGAACACACTGCGATCATTGGCATCGATAAGCCCGAGTGCGGTGTAGAGCGTGGTCGTCTTACCACTACCGGTCGGACCGGTCACCAGGATCATGCCATACGGCTGCTCCACCAATTTTTGGACCCGCTGTGTGTCGACCTCGGAGAATCCCAACGCCGGCATGGCCAGCACAACACCGGTTTGATCGAGAATACGCAGAACAATGCTCTCTCCTGCATTGATCGGCAGCGTCGACACCCTAAGATCGACTTTATTCTGACCAAACAAAAAGCGGATTCGCCCATCTTGAGGAATGCGCTTCTCGGTAATGTCCAAATTGGCCAGCAGCTTAATCCGTGCGGTTAACGAGGGCTGAATCGCTTTGGGAATCAGCACTTCCTGTCGCAAGATACCGTCAATGCGCATGCGAACTCGAACAATTTTCTCATCGGGTTCGACATGGATATCGGTCGCGCTTTTTTTGATCCCGAGTGCGATCAATTGATCAACCAGTCGCACTAACGGCGATTCACTGGACGCCTCTTCCTCATCGGGCAACGATCCGTTGCGCATGATGAGATCGATCGTATCTTCAATGGAACGGCCACGCGCGTAATGACGCGCGACCGCCTCGAGAATGTGCCCCTCCGGCGCGGTCACCACATTGATGGCGAAGCCGGTTTCCCGCTCGAGATGGTCGATGGCAACCACATCAAACGCGTCCGCCACGGCCGCGGTCAGCAGACCATTTTTCACTTCAATCGGAATGAGTTTGAACCGCTTGGCGGTTTCGAAGCTCACCAACGCTAGGACATCTTCATCGATCACCGCATGACGCACATCCACGACTTCGGTATGTGCCTCACTGGCGACCGTCTGCGTGATGACCTCCGCAGAGACAAAACCCAACTCGATGAGAACCTCACCGAGCAGTCGACCACTGCGGCGTTGTTCACGTAGCGCTAAGTCCAGCTGCGCTTCATTAATCAGTCCCGCGGCGAGTAGCTTTGCCCCAAGTGTCTTGCGGGGTGCCTTAGACGCATTCGCCTTCGGCGCTGAAACGGTCTCTGCAGTTGCATTCATATCGGCGCGACAACGGCATTAATTTCGAGTTAGGTAAATAATCAAACTGGAGTTGCTATTACCGTTCGCACCCAGCCGCTTAACGCGACCGGCCCGATTCCATGCCGCCGTTCCGCTATCGACATCACCGTCATTATCCAGCAGATCACTGATCATGCGCGCTTCCGTTGCGCTCACGTTATCGACGCGAAGCACCGCGACACCCGCGGTATCGACATTGCCATCACCGTCTAGATCAAACTGGTAATTCGCGTTTGCGGTAGAAATCACCGAGCGGAAGCCGCCGTCGCGAAACGGATTGTCGAACTCCTTCTCGATATACGGACCGTCCCAGCCACCCACCGGGTTCGATGAAGAATTGGACATCAGCATGCGACGGCCATCGCGTTGGTCGGTCGGAATGTGCACAGGAAAGAGACCTGTATCCTCATAGTAACGCGCGACCGCTGTGCGCATCACGTTAACGTCTTCCACAAACGCCGTAACTTTCGCATTCCGCATTGAATCGAAAATCATCGGGGTTGCCATTGAGGCCAAAATGGCAATAACGGCAACCACGCCAATCATCTCCATGAGCGTGAAACCTAATTGTCTGTTTTTCATTGATACTTCTCCGAGCCAGATGGTGTTTCGTACCCCTTTTGTATCGTCATCCGAATGCAAAAACTTTAGCCTGACTCGGCATATTCGTGTTGAGTAAGTGCAGGCTCGCTGAGCTTTTGTGATCTCAATCACAGTTCACGGCGTCGTACCGTTTCGGCAAGCCGCCGTAAGCGTCTGAATTACTGATAAGGACGAGCTTAACCGCACGATCCAGTCTCGATGCTCATCGGTTTTGTTCTCAGGGAAAACACTCAGACTGAGGTAACCAGTATTCGATTAAGTAAGAGATCAACGTGATTGCCGCATTCCGTGTTTGTTCAGTGAATTCCTTAGATTGCGGTCGAACCACCGAACAACGCGGAGGAGCCGAATGGTCTAAGATGAAGCCCGTGTGAAATATTCGTCAACACGTAACGGTCATTCCGGTAATCATTAGCCTTATGAGGGGGAAACATGAAAGCCTCGGATCTGTTCGTCAATTGTTTAGAAGAAGAAGGTATCGAGTACATTTTTGGCGTTCCCGGCGAAGAAAACGCCGATTTCATGGTGTCGCTGGAACAGTCAAAGCAGATCACGTTTGTGCTCACCCGACATGAGCAGGGCGCAGCGTTTATGGCCGAAATCTACGGTCGACTCACGGGCAATCCAGCCGGCGCCCTCGGCACGCTGGGTCCCGGTGCGACCAACCTCGTAACTGGCGTTGCCGATTCGAACATGGATCGAGCGCCCATGCTGGTACTGACCGGCCAGGGCTCGACCGACCGGCTTCACAAAGAGTCTCATCAAATCATGGATGTTGTGAGCATGTTCAGACCCGTGACCAAATGGGCAACCACGGTATTTAATCCCAACACCATCCCGGAAATCGTTCGAAAATCAGTGAGACTGGCGCGCACCGAAAAACCGGGCGCCGTCCACATTGAGCTCCCCGAGGACGTGGCGACCCAAGACACGACGGCCACGCCACTGTCACCGCGTCGTTTTCGTCGCTCTGTGCCGGACGACAAGATCGTCGATCGCGCGTTTGCGCAATTGTGCCACGCCAAACGCCCGGTCATATTGGCCGGTAATGGCTGCATACGACGACGCGCGAGTAAGCAGTTACGCCTGCTCTGTGAAAAGACCGGAATCGGTGTCATTAGCACATTCATGGCGAAGGGCTGCGTGGATATGGACGCGGAGTATTGCCTGTACACGGTCGGACTGGGTGCAAAAGACCGCATTTCCAAAGCGATTGACGATGCGGATCTGGTGCTCACGATTGGGTTTGACATGGTCGAGTATCACCCCAATCTATGGAACGCGGATCGCACCAAGCAGATTCTGCACATCGATTTTCTGCCCGCTGAAATCGACGAATGTTACCTACCGGAAGTTGAGCTTGTCGGCGACGTGGCCCACGCGCTTTGGATGCTCAACGAGCGCTTTTCTCACACGGACGTACCGGCTTACGACTTCGCGCTCCAGCGACGCTGTCGCGCGCGTATGCAAACCGATTTTGCCGAGTACAAAGACGATGACACCGTCGGTGCGATTCGGCCTCAGAAGGCCCTTTGGGACGCACGCCAAGTGATGGGTCCGCACGATATCCTTCTATCGGATGTGGGTGCACACAAAATGTGGATCGCGCGTCACTACCAGTGCCATGAGCCGAACACGTGTCTGATACCCAATGGTTTTTGTTCGATGGGTTTCGCTCTACCCGGCGCGATCGCTGCAAGCCTCGTACATCCTGATCGACGCATTCTCGGTATCGCCGGCGATGCGGGTTTCTTGATGAACGTGCAAGAAATGGAAACGGCGGCCCGTCTAAACAGCAATATCGTCATGATGGTGTGGGAAGACAATGCCTATGGTTTGATTGCCTGGAAACAAGAAACGCATTTTGGCCATCACACCGATTTAGCCTTTGGTAACCCCGACTGGACGCTGTTGGCACAGTCGTTTGGCTGGCAAGGACACCACGTTGAGCGCTCGGCCGATTTAGCCGCTGCGCTTGAAACCGCTTTCAACGAGGACGGTCCCAGTCTGGTGGTGATTCCGATCGACTATCGCGAGAATCAATTGCTCACGAAAAAACTGGGGGAGATCCAGTGCGCGATTTAATGCTCGAGACTGCTCGCGCGGCGGCCGGTGAGCTTGTGGTGCTGTCGCCCTATGACGGACGCGTGCTGGATTCATTGGCGACCGCCGATGCACATCATGTCGACGATGCCTTAAGCGCGGCACAGGCGTTATATCGTGATCGCGACGGCTGGCTATCGGTTCCACAACGTATCGACATTTTGCACGCGGCGGCCGAGCGAATGGCGCAAGAACTGGAGCCATTGACTTTGCTCGCCGCAAGCGAAGGTGGCAAACCGTACAACGATTCGAAAGTAGAAGTACTTCGCGCCATAGACGGAATGCGTTTATGCGCGGAGACGCTGCGCAGTGAACCGGGCAAGGTTATCCCCCTTGGTACAACGCCCGCCACCACCGGTCGGGTTGGTTTTACGCAAAAGGAACCGATCGGTGTAGTCGTGGCGGTGAGCGCCTTTAATCATCCGCTGAATCTCATCGTGCACCAGGTTGGACCTGCCGTCGCGAGCGGCTGCCCAGTCATCGTCAAACCGGCCGACGACACCCCTTTATCCTGCGTGCGTTTGGTCGAGATTCTGCGGCAAGCCGGATTACCCGATGCATGGTGTCAGGTGTTGATCGCCCACGACATTGCCACCGCCGAATCACTGGTCACCGATGCGCGCGTCGCGTTTTTTAGTTTCATCGGCAGCGCCAGGGTCGGTTGGTCACTGCGTGCCAAACTCGCGCCGGGTACGCGGTGTGCGCTGGAGCACGGTGGCGTTGCGCCCTTGGTGCTCGCCGCACCGTTTCAATTCGATCCGGCCATTGAAGCGATTGCGAAAGGTGGTTTTTACCACGCCGGACAGGTCTGCGTGTCGGTACAGCGCGTATTGGTACCAACATCACAGCTCGACGCGGTGACAGCCGCTCTGGTCGCCCGAGCGAACGCATTGACGGTCGGCGCGCCCGAGCACGCTGATACCGATGTTGGCCCGCTTATTCGTGCCGCTGAAGTGACGCGCATCGATGCATGGGTGCAAGAGGCGATTGCTGACGGGGCAATTTGCTTGTGCGGTGGCAAGCCGCTCGATTTTCACTGCTATGCGCCAACCGTACTACTCAACCCACCCCTCGACGCCAAAGTGAGCACCGACGAGGTGTTTGGCCCAGTGATTTGCGTCTATGGTTATGACGACCTCGAGGACGCTATCGCTCAGGCAAATGCGTTACCGGTATCGTTCCAGGCGGCCGTGTTTTGTGACGACATCGACACCGTTACCCATTTGTATACGCATTTGGACGCGTCCGCCGTTATGGTCAACGATCACAGCGCGTTTCGAGACGATGCCATGCCGTTTGCCGGCCTGCGTGTGTCCGGATTGGGCGTCGGGGGCATTCCCTACACAATGCACGACATGCAAATCGACAAAATGCTGGTGATCAAATCCGCGGGCTTACGCTAGTCACTCCCCGGTCGGGTCCGCAATGCGCTCCGTTGAGACGATCAGTTCGTCGTACCAGGTGTACGCATCGGCGTGTTGCTGCGTGCGATCCTTACCAGTTAAATACGGCAGTAGCCACACTTTGCCGTAACGAGCCTGAGGCTGCGTATTGGCCAGATCAACCGTGGTTTTAAGCACTCGTCGCGACGGCTGACCTTCACGTGCCGCCCATAGTTCAACCACACTGTCTTGGGCGTAGCGCTTGTCGTTTTGGTACCAGGTGCCAATCTTGACGTGCACCTGAAACGTCATCCATTCGTCGGCCACATAGGGCACCGCGCGTCGGCCGACGATTTCCGCCGACTGACCGTCCTTGCCTCGACAACTGTGATACATCGCCGGTGCGCCGTGTTTATGATGCACAACTAACTCAAGCTGCGTACACGATCGGGCGTTGACGCCCGGACGGTCACCCTCCCCAATCACTACCTGCTTCCACGTGTCGAATGGGCGATATCGATTGCTCAAAAATGCCGACGAAAAACGCTGACGCCACTGCACGAAGAACTCGTCACCTTCGTCAAACTGAACGGACAAATCGTCCGAAAAATTGGCGTAGAATTGACCGCCGTAGCCAGCGCCCGTACCCGACGGCATAGCAAACCGTAAACTCGTGTCACCACTCGCCGCCACCGCCTCATCCAGCGTGACACGATCCTGCAGATTTGCCGACGGTGGGTAACCATTGACGAATACGCCAACGCGCGCGTCCGATCGTCCCCACTGAATCACACCCGCTTGACCGAGCTCATGCCGCTCAAACGCCACACATCGCACGACAGCCGGATGAGAACATCGTGCAGCAAACGACGCCACCTCGACCGGCAGCGGTTCGTCTAGCGTCGCACAGCCGGCGAGCGCCGAGGTCAAAACCAGAAGCCGGGCAAAGAACATAATGACTCCCAAACAACGTCACACTGTGGCCAGACGCCACTGAGGCCATCATAGCCGCGTGCGCGAGGCGATGCACATGTGTACGGGACACGCCGCGCGAATAGCGAGGTGACGTTATTTAACCTGTGTGCGCTTGAGATCGAGCGTCGGTGACGCTACGATTGCTGCCAGAATCAAACGCCGTCTGGGACACGTGCCCGGCTACGCCACGACAGCCTCTCTTTTGGATTCCCGACCTCCCGGGACATCCGCGTCCGCGCCAGGCCACTCTGACAAGCTAACGTTCCCGCCGCCGTCTGATTCCACTCGGGCGAACAGACTTTATTGGAGCAACTCAACGTGAAACTGCCTATCAAGCCCCTCGTCGCCTTCCTTCTCGTCGCGATGACGTTCAGCCAATCTGCCACCGCACAAGAACGGGTTGTGTCGATTGGCGGTGACGTCACCGAGATAATTTATGCGCTGGGCGAAAGTGATCGCCTTGTCGCCGTCGATTCGACCAGCCTCTACCCACCCGATGCGCTCGCGCGCCCGAAGGTGGGCTACGTGCGCCAGCTCTCGGCAGAAGGCGTGCTGTCGGTGGAACCGGACCTCATAGTTATCAGTGGCGCTGCAGGTCCTGAGCCCGTGTTGGTACAAATTCGCGAAACGGGCGTTGACATGCTCGAAATGGAAACCGAGTACACAATCGACTCGATTTTCACCAAAATTGAACGCATTGCGGCGGTGCTCGACGTCGAAGAAAAAGGCCTCGCTCTTAAACAAAAAATTGCTGCCGACTGGGCAGAAGCAGAGTCAAAAATCGACGCGCTGGCGATGCGACCGGTTGTTTTGTTTTTCTCTACCGTGCGCGACGGCACGCCCACGGCCGCGGGCACCGACACCGCGGCCCACGCCGTCATCGAACTCATTGGCGGAACCAACCCCTTTGACCAGCAAATTGGATACAAACCGCTCTCTTTCGAATCGGCGGTGGTGGCCGACCCCGACGTGATTCTGATCATGGATCATGTGCTCAAGCGCATGGGCGGTCTTGAAAAAGTGGCTAGCCACCCGGCGTTGGCCCTGACGAGTGCCGCAAAAAACGGCATGATCATCGGCGTCGATGCTCCGCCGGTCATGCAATTCAGTCCGCGCACACCCGGCGCAGTCGCCAAGCTCGCGGCCGAAATTAGCGCTAAGCTGCCCGCGCCTGAGAATGCGCCGACAGATGGCGAGTGATTCGGCTCCAGTCGACGCGACCACCCAACTGAATGCCCGTCGCGCCCGCCGCGGCACCACCGTGCTCGCGGTCAGCGCCGTGCTGGCATTAATCGGTGCGATACTCGAAATTATCATTGGGCCACTCGACATCAGTGGCGATGACATGCTCGCGGTGCTACGCGGTTATGTCGGCTGGGACGGCGCACACGAGGTGTCGGCCGTAAAGGTTGGTGTGATCGAAAACATCCGCGCACCTCGAGCCCTGCTGGCCGCATTGGTCGGCGCGACGTTGGGAACCGCCGGCGCGGTCATGCAAGGCTTTTTTCGCAATCCGCTGGCGGATCCTGGCCTCATCGGCGTGTCCTCGGGCGGAGCACTCGCAGCCGTGGCGGTCATCGTGCTCGGCGGTACCGTTATGCAGTCGGTGCTGATTGGCTTTGGGTCGTTTGCGCTACCGATCGTCGCGTTTATGGGATCGCTGGCCACCGTCGCGCTCATTTATCAGTTGTCGATCATCGATCGACGCGTGATCGTAGCGACGATGTTGTTGGCCGGGGTGGCCGCGAATGCACTGGCGTTTTCGGGCATCGGGTACTTGACCTTTCTCGCCGATGACACCCAATTGCGCGATCTCACGTTCTGGACATTGGGATCGCTAGGCGGCGCCATATGGGAACGGGTCCTTCCCGCTGGCGCGCTGATGGTGGTTGCACTGGTGGGTCTGTTATCCCTGACCCGTCCAATGAATGCACTGCTACTGGGCGAAGCCGACGCCTCAAATTTGGGCGTCAATGTCGAGGGGGTCAAACGCCGCGCGGCATTTTTCACCGCGCTCGGCGTCGGTTCGGCTACCGCCGTCTGCGGCGTGGTCAACTTCGTTGGATTGGTTATCCCCCACCTTGTGCGCCTCATGACCGGTCCCGATCACAAATTCGTGTTACCAGGGTCCGCGGTATTGGGGGCGGCACTGGTCTTGTTTTCCGATTTGATTACACGTGTCTCGGTAGCACCTGCCGAATTACCGCTAGGCGTGGTCACCGCGGCCATTGGCGCACCGTTTTTCTTTTGGTTATTGGTGCGCGACAAGCGCCGGGGCGAACTGGGATGACGGCGGCCCTTTTGAACGCAAGTGTTATACGCACGGGCCGCGCCATTCTCGACGGCGTCAGCGCGGAATGCCAAGCGGGCACCTTCACCGCATTATGCGGTCCCAACGGCGCCGGCAAAACCACCGCTCTTCGGGTGATGACCGGAAGCCTTAAACCCGACCAAGGCGAAGCGCGCATTGACGATGAACGCGTGCAGAAAATCGAGCGCGGCGACCTCGCGCGACGTCGCGCGGTGGTATCGCAAGCCAGTGCGCTCAACTTTCCGTTTCAGGTGTATGAGGTGGTCACGATGGGTCGCGCGCCGCATTTCGGCACGCCCTGGCAACGGTTCGATGAGAAAGTGGTGTCGCAAGCAATGCAGGCAATGGATGTGTTCGATCTTGCGGAACGCAATTACCTCACGTTGTCAGGCGGCGAGCGAAAACGCGTGGACATCGCACGAGCGCTTGCCCAAGTATGGGATGCGCCCGACAATGAGCGCTCTCGTTGGCTTTTTTTGGATGAACCAACCGGGGCGCTCGATCTGAAACATCAAATCAAACTCATGCAGCGGCTGACCGATCTGGCCAGTGGCGGCATCGGCATTGTGGCGGTGCTGCACGACCTGCATCTTGTGCAACAGTACGCCGATCGCGTGTGGCTGTTTAATTCGGGAAAACTGATTGAAAACGGCGCGGCGCGTTCCGTGTTAACGCCCAATAAGATCCAACACACGTTCGATCTTGACGCACCTTTTTCGCTTGATTAACACGGCGTGGAGCGGCCGCCGCTGGCTGTGCTAGCCCGCGGCCAGGCGTTCGCGAAACTGTTCGAACTGAGTGATTTGCGCCGGAATTAATTCACGCTGGTCATCCCGCCGCACAAACACCTTGAAGATGCTTTCACCATGGTGATCATAAAACACCACCGACAATGAACGTCGACCATTAAAAGTACGATCAACGCACGCTAAATAGCCACAGGCGTCCTCTTTGAGGTGACCACCAAACGGCGTATCGCCATGAAAGTTCAAAAAACCCCGGCCACTTGTCGCCGGCGGTAGCGGCGACACGACCTCCGCGACTAAGCTGGGCGATTGAACGATAATCATCACTTCGCCCCAGGCGCTGAGTTGATCCAGCAAGTCGGCGAGGGGTGGATCTCGAACGATCAATCGCTCGGACGCCGGCAAGAGCTCCAGTACGCGAAACGTCGGCACATCATGCTCGCGTGCAATCCATTCCAACACGCCACCGCCGTCGGCGAGGCGCGCGGCGATGGTCTCCGCTTGAGCGTCCGTCAGCGTTTGCATCGTTCGATTCCTACGCTTGTGTGTTAGGCGCTGGCGCCGATTTTTTCCATTACCGGCTCAAAACCCTCGAACTCCGGATGACCCAGGTAAAGGCCCCCGTGCTCACCGGCGTTCTTGTGGGCGGCCCGAAACGCTTCGGATTTGGTCCACGCAACGAATGCGTCTTCCGACTGCCAGATCGTGTGAGACGCATAGAGTGTGTATTCGTCTTTTTCAGGGCCCTTGAGGAGTCGAAACTCTTGAAAACCCGGTACGTCATCCAATCGCGAGTCGCGCGACTTCCAGACGGTTTCAAAATCGATTTCCCGGCCTTTAGCGATGCGGAAACGGTTCATGGCGATATACATGCAATAAGCCCTCTGTGTTCTTTTTCCAGCCGTAGACTGGACCGGAGTGCGGCGATCAGCACAATTGCCGCGGCGACTGTCGAGAATAGCACATCGGGTCCGTTTCGTAATAAACCGCATTGACGCCGATGTCACGGGCGACACCGCAAGCTTGTTGCCTATGAACCGCTCTCTATTCACCACTCTTTGGCCGCGACACAGACGACAATGATCCGCTTTTTCTCCACGACGCGAGACGCGTGCGACGAGACTCGACCTACTCAGCCAACGACGCCGAGCCTCATCCGTCCTCGCTGGTGGCCAATGCGGGTTCTCGCGCTTCTGACCGGCGCACTGCTCACTGGCCCATTGGCGAGCAACGCCTCACCACTTGAGGCACTGGAATGGAAACACCGCGTCATTTTGATCGACGCGGATCGACTCGGTCACGATCCGTCCGCTGTGTTACTCGACGAGCAACGGGCGATCGATGAGCGCCATATCGTGTGGCTAATTCTGATCGACGAGCAAATCAAATCGAATGCGCAGGATTCACTGCCGGCGCTGAGCGCTAGCGCTTTGCGATCATTTTATTTCGATTCAATCCGCGACGCGGTGATTCTGATCGGCAAAGATGGCGGCATCAAGCAATCAAGCCCGTCACTGGAAACGCTCGCGCTCTATGAGATCATCGATCGGATGCCCATGCGACGATACGAACGCCGTCAGCAGTCTTCCCCCTGAACTGGCGGCGACATCGCGGGTAGACGATGGCCGGCGCGGGACGACTACTCGTGAATACTGAGCAATATCTGGATATCGCGGCGCGACAGATCCTTGAGCAATAAATAGTCTTCTTCATGCAGGCCATCGCGGGCTTGGATGCTCGCTTCGATTTTTGTCGCAATGTCGATCGTCGACAAGTAATAAAACGACGGATCAGCGCCGGCAAGCTTACCCACGATACCATCAAGCAAGCGTCGACGTTTCGACTGCTTAAGGTCTTTGCGTTTGTCTTCCATGGATTACTCGCTCAAGGCCACACAGAGCGCATCGAGTACTGAACACGCACGCAAACGGCGCTGACCTTGCCTGCATTACGCGCCGCCACTCTAATTAGCCGCCAAAGTCATCGAGCATGATGTCTTCGCGGTCAACACCGAGTTCGAGCAGCATGTTGATCACCGACTTATTCATGATGGGCGGACCGCACATGTAGTATTCGCAATCTTCAGGCGCTGGATGGTTTTTGAGATATTCTTCAAAGAGTACGTTGTGAATAAACCCAGTGTAGCCATTCCAATCATCTTCAGGCAGCGCATCCGACAGCGCAACGTGCCACTCAAAATTTTCGTTCTCCGCCTGCAGCGTATCGAAGTCTTCAACGTAAAACATCTCGCGCTTTGAACGCGCGCCGTACCAAAAACTGATCTTGCGTTTCGCATTCAGTCGCTTGAGTTGATCGAAGATATGGCTGCGCATGGGCGCCATACCCGCACCGCCGCCCACGAACACCATCTCCTTGTCCGTATCGCGAGCGAAAAATTCGCCGAAAGGCCCTGAAATCGTCACTTTGTCGCCGGGCTTTAAGTTGTAGATAAACGAAGACATCTGTCCTGGGGGAATGCCCTCACTGCCCGGCGGCGGCGTCGCAATGCGCACATTGAGCATCACCATGCCTCTCTCCTCCGGATAATTGGCCATTGAGTAGGCGCGTTCAATCGGCACGGTGACGGTCGACGAGTGATCCCAAAGGCTGAAGCGATCCCAGTCCTCGCGATACTCTTCCCCCACCGCGAAGTCTTTGTACGCCACGGTATGCGGAGGTGCCGCGATCTGGATATAGCCACCCGCACGGAAATTCACGTCCTCGCCCTCAGGTAGCTTTAGGACGAGGGCTTTGATGAACGTCGCAACATTCTCATTGGACGCGACTTCGCATTCCCATTTCTTTACACCGAAGACTTCCTCCGGCACTTCGATCTGCATGTTTTGTTTGACGGCCACTTGACAAGACAGTCGATCACCCGATGCCGCTTCGCGTTTGGTGATGTGGCTTTGCTCCGTGGGCAAAATCGAACCGCCGCCCTCGTGAATCTTGACGCGGCACTGTGCACACGTCCCGCCGCCACCACACGCCGATGGCACAAACAGTTTCTGCTCCGCTAACGTTTGCAGCAGTTTCCCACCCGCCGGAACCGATATGGTTTTTTCACCATTGATCGTAATGTCTACGTCACCGGTCGATACGAGTTTGGAACGCGCCGCCAAAATAATGGTGACCAACGTGATCACAATCAGCGTAAAGAGGAACACACCAAGAGAGAGCGTGAGCATTGCGATTCAACCTAAAGCTTGATGCCGCCAAACGACATGAATGCGAGCGCCATCAGGCCCGCGCTAATAAACGTGATACCAAGACCCTGTAGTCCGTCTGGTACATCCGAGTACTTGAGCTTCTCGCGCACTCCCGCCATCGCGGTGATCGCGAGTGCCCAACCAAAGCCCGACGACGCACCATAGGTAATCGACTCGGCCAAGTTGTAGTCGCGCTCCACCATAAACAGCGACCCACCCAAAATGGCGCAGTTCACTGTGATCAGCGGCAGAAACACGCCAAGTGCGTTGTAGAGCGGCGGAAAGTACTTATCGAGCACCATCTCAAGAATCTGCACCAGTGCAGCGATTACACCGATGTAAGAAATCAAACCCAAGAACGTTAGATCGACCTCGGCGAAGTCGGGCCCGACCCACGTCAATGCGCCTGGCTTAAGCAAGTAGTTGAGAATCAAATTGTTCGCAGGCACGGTAATGGTTTGCACAATCATCACCGAAATACCCAGGCCGAGCGCCGTTTCGATCTTCTTGGAGACCGCGATAAACGTGCACATTCCAAGAAAAAACGCGAGCGCGAGGTTTTCGACAAAGATGGCTTTTACGGCAATGGCAAACAGATTGTCCATGGTTCGACCCTTCCGCTAGTGCGGATCCATGACCTGAATTTTAAATTCGCGCGGTTCGACCTGTTTGGGCTTCCAGGCACGGATCGCCCAAATCAGGAGGCCGATAACAAAAAACGCCGAGGGCGGAAGCAATAGAAGTCCGTTTGGCACATACCAGCCGCCGTTGTTTACCGACGGCAAAATAGTGGCGCCAAATAACGTACCCGCACCAAACAGCTCTCGAATCGCGCCAACGGTCATCAAAATCAAACCATAGCCCAGACCATTTCCAACCCCATCAAGAAATGAAGCAAATGGCGGATTCTTCATGGCGAAGGCTTCGGCGCGCCCCATCACGATACAGTTAGTAATGATGAGTCCAACAAACACCGACAGCGTTTTGGATATGTCGTAAGCAAACGCTTTTAGAAACTGATCGACCATGATCACCAGCGATGCGATCACCACCATTTGCACGATGATGCGAATGGAGCCTGGAATTTGACGTCGAATCATCGAGATGAACATCGACGAAAAGCCGCACACAACGGTCACCGCGAGCGACATGACAAACGCCACCTTGAGTGACGACGTGACGGCGAGCGCCGAACAAATACCCAATACTTGTAGCGCAATCGGATTGTTGTCGACCATCGGATCGACCAAGAGCTCTCTGCGTGTTTGCGCCATCAGATGGCTCCTTGTTTGAGTCGTTCAAGAAAGGGGGAATAGCCAGACGCGCCAAGCCAAAAGCGCACCAGGTTATCGATCCCCACCGAAGTCAACGTAGCGCCCGACAAGCCATCCACATGGTAGTCGTCGCCCGCCTCGGGCGGCGTTTTGGCAACCGTGATGGCCATGTCGCCGTTGCCATCAAAGATTTTCTTACCCTGCCACTGCGCTTTCCATGCCGGATTGTCGACCTCGGCTCCAAGACCGGGTGTTTCGCCATGCTCATAAAACTGCAGACCAAAAATATCGTTGCCGTTGGCCTCTACCGCCACAAACCCGTAAAGCGTCGACCACAGCCCATAGCCGTGAATGGGTAATACCACCTTATCGACACCGCCCTCGTCATTGCGCAGAACATACACAGTGCGATAGCGAGACTGACGACCAATCGACGCGGGGTCTTCAGTCAGCTCCACCGACAGCGCCGGATCATCGCTGGCGGCGCGGTCATCAAACGTAGCCGGATCAAAATCGCTTGAGAACTGACCGGTTTCTAGTTCCAGCACGTGCGGTTCAAACGCGCTAAAGGCCTCGGCAACGTCATCGCCGGGCTGATAAACACCCGCCACCTGCAGCACGTTAATCTGCTTATCTCGTAATTTGTTGGCCTCTTGCATGGGCCGCAGCGCGACCGCGATCGACGACACCATGAGTGAGGCAACCAAGCAGAGCATAACGGCGACAAACACCGTTTTGCCCACATGATCAGGCGGCAACGCCAAAAATCGACCGATCGGTCCTTTACGCGGCGTTTGAGAAGAGGATTCATTAGACATGTCGACGAGCTCTTCGGCGAATATTCGCTTGAACAACAAAATGATCAATGAGTGGTGCAAACACGTTGCCGAACAAGATCGCCAACATCATGCCTTCGGGGAACGCGGGATTCACCACGCGGATCAGCACCACCATGAAACCGATGAGCGCCCCATAAATCCAGCGCCCCAAATTGGTGTGCGCACCCGATACCGGTTCGGTCACCATGAACACCAATCCAAAGGCATAGCCACCGACAACCAAGTGCCAATACCAGGGCATGGAAAACATAGGATTGGTATCGGAACCAATCACATTGAGCGCGGTGGAGAACGCCGCCATACCGAGCAAGCAACCCAGAACCATGCGGTAGTTCGCGATTCTCGTTACCAATAAAAAGACGAGGCCAATCAAACACGCGAGAGTTGAGGTCTCACCAATGCAACCTTGAATTGTGCCGAAGAAGGCATCGAACCACGTCACACCGTAACCGCCGAGCGCCTCATGGCCCTCCGCAGCAGACACCGCTAGTGTCGTCGCGCCAGAAAAGCCATCCACCGGTGTCCAAATGGTGTTACCCGACATGTAGGCCGGATAGGCAAAATACAAAAATGCCCGACCGGTCAAAGCCGGATTCAAAAAGTTCTTACCGGTGCCGCCAAAGACTTCTTTACCGATCACGACACCAAACATGATGCCCAACGCCACCTGCCACAATGGCACATCGGGGGGCATGATCAAGGTGTACAGCATAGACGTGACAAGGAAACCCTCATTCACCTCGTGGCCGCGCACGGTGGCAAAAATAACCTCGCATATGCCGCCCGCTATGAGTGTCGTGATGTAGATGGGCAGGAAGTACAACAATCCGTGGGCCATGTTGGCCAGTGGATTGTTGTAATTAAATCCGATGCCAAGCGCCTCAATAATCCAGGCACGCCATCCGGAGGCGCCATACACTTCGATCGCCATATTGGTTTGCAAACCGACGTTATAAAGACCGAACAAAATCGCCGGAATCGTTGAGATCACGACATACGTCATGATGCGCTTCATATCGATATGCGAGCGGGCATGCGGCGCGACGGTCGTGACGGTTTTGGGCGTGTAAACGAAACTCTCCACCATCTCGTAAAGTGGAAAGAATCGCTCCCATTTGCCGCCCTTCGTAAACGACAGCTCAATGCGGTCAAAAAATGCGCGAAGCCCCATCGTTATCCTTCCTTCTCAATTCTCGTCAGACAATCGCGCAAGGCGAGGCCGTACTCGTACTTGGCCGGACACGCAAACCCCGCCAGCGCGACATCTTCCTCATCGAGCTCAAGCGCGCCGAGCGCCTGCGCGACGTCGGTGTCCATCACCAACAGCGCGCGCAATAATTGTGTCGGCAAGAAATCCTGCGGCATAAGCTCTTCAAATGTTCCAAGCGGCACCATGGCGCGACGACCACCATTCAGATTAGAGGTAAGTGGAAAGCGTTTCTTCGACAACGCCGAACCCAGCACCGGTTGCACGGCATATTTTGACGGCATTGGACGAATCCACCCCAGCACATTTTGCTGGCGATCTTCTTCAATAACCGTAATCTGCTGCGCGTACCGCCCCAGATACTGTGCTTCACCATCACGCGAGGCGCGTCCACTGAGCACCGAACCCGAAATCAGGCGCGTCGAAACACTGTCGTCATACTCCCCCCGCAACACGTCTCGCAGCGACGCACCCGCCAACGTACGAATCAGACGCGGTGACTTAACCAACGGTCCGCCCAGTGCGACCACCCGTTCGGCGCGCAGTGTCCCCGTGGTCAACAGATGACCGATGGCGATGACGTCTTGATAGCCGACCGTCCAGACTGGGTGTTCAGCCGACGGCGGATGCAGAAAATGAATGTGGGTGCCGGCCAACCCAGCCGGGTGCGGGCCTGAAAAACCGACCGGCGTTACGCCGGGCGCATCGCCGCCTGGCAATCGTTCGCCAGGCGCTTGGCACAGATAGGTGGGCACGTCATACAGTGCCGCCACCGCGTGAAGACCCCGCGCGAAGGCATCGGCACCCGACTCGATGGCGATCGTCGGATCGGGGGCGAGGGGCTCAGTGTCGAGCGCCGTGACAAACAGCGCGGCTGGTCGACTGGCGGGATCCGGGACTTTGGAATAGGGCCGGGTCCGAAATGACGACCACAGACCAGCGGCACAGAGTTTCTCGATCACACCGGCGGATGTGTTGTCGTTACCCACACGGTCAAAACGCAACGGCTCGGGCGCGGTGTCGTCCCGTTCGACCACCACACTAACCAAGCGCCGCCGGAAACCGCGATTGATCTGAGCGATCCGACCGCTGATCGGCGTCGTGACCGGCGCAGTCGGCGTGTCCTTGTGCGCGAAAATCGGCGCGCCCGCGCCGACCCGATCCCCCTCTTCCACCGCGAGTCGCGGCTTGAGGCCAAGGTAATCATCGCCCAGCAAACCGACCGCGCGAACGTCTGGCGCTGTCTTAAGTTGCTGTATCGGCTGGCCTTCTATGGGTAGATCGAGTCCCCGCTTTAGGTGATACTCTTTCATGGTCTTGGGCTTCCGAGCCTTGGCTGGAATGAGTCTCTCACTGAGGTCGAGGCTGGATTTTCCGGCCTCCAAGGCTGGCCGTCAACCTTGTCTGACCAACGGCGTTTTACACACTCATGTTCGAATTTTATAACCCGCGATTTTGGTGTCTTTTCCTAGCGATAATTGTGCTTGGCGGTACGCTTTCGTGCGGTTCGCCCGCCGAGCACTTAACGCTAAATGGCCAAACCATGGGCACGACGTACCACGTGTCAATCGCCAACGCGCCGCGCGGGCTCAGCGCGCGTGAAGTCGGTGAGGCGGTCGAGGACACGCTGTCTCAGGTAAATTCGCAATTTTCTAACTGGCTGCCCGATTCGGACGTATCGCGCTTCAATCGCCATGCCTCAACCGACCCCTTTACGCTCTCCGATGCGTTTCACGACCTGCTCGACATCGCCGACGAGGTGCATAGCGCCAGTGACGGTTATTTCGATCTTACGCTAGCGCCCGTGGTTGAGCTGTGGGGTTTTGGTCCCGAGGCACGTGACAAGGAAGCGCCTACCGCGCACGCCATCGAGCAGGCGCGTCTGTTGACTGGGCAGAAACGCGTGCTACGTCGCGACCGGCGCGCACAGACGCTGACGAAAATGACCCCCTCCGTCTCTCTAAACGTGGCGTCGATCGCCAAAGGCGCCGGCATCGACGCGCTCGCTCAACAGTTTATCCATTTGGGGCTAACCGATTTTATGATCGAAATCGGTGGCGATTTGCGCGTGGTGGGTCTCGGTCCACGCGGCACGCCGTGGCGTATCGGTATCGAAACGCCCGCGGCATCACGAGCCGTCTCGGATATCGTGACAATATCGAACCGTAGTATGGCGACATCTGGCGATTATCGGAACTATTTCGACGAAGATGGCGTGCGTTACTCGCACATACTTGACGCAACAACCGGACGCCCGATCACCCACTCGACCGCCTCGGTGACGGTATTGGCCGACACAGCCGCGCGCGCGGACGCCTGGGCCACCGCGTTGCTGGCGGCCGGTCGCAAACGCGGTGTTATGATCGCTGAACAGCAAGGCATTGCCGCGCTCTTTCTCGATCGGACCATCGCCGTCGACGCCGAAGCGCCCGCGCGCCCGGCGAACACCGACCATGCGCCCATCGCTTTCGAACGGTATACTACGCGCGCGTTCGACGAACTGGCGGCGAACGATTGACGAGACGGTATTGTGATCACCACCTACGTACTGACATTTGGCCTGATGCTGCTCATCCTTATCGGCATGGCATTGGGCGTTCTTCTGAACGGCCGCACCATCAAGGGCAGCTGCGGCGGACTCAACGCCGTGGCGGGGGCCGACAAGTGTCTGGTGTGCAAAAAACCCATTGATCCTGACAGTCCACTGCGTGATCGGCTCCACTGCCCGCGCGCTAACTCGAACTAAGTAATTTATTTAAAATCATAAGTTTATTGTTCTTTTGCAATATCTTACATGAGCTTGTGCGCCGCGTAGCCATCCTGCATACGGCCGGTGGTCACCATTAAGCCGACAGCGGCACCAACCCCAATATTGCAAAACCCAGAAACGCGACACTGCCCCACACCCAGAGCCCCGTTCGAGACCCATCGGCCTTCCAAACGCGCCGATATTGATAGCCCGCGAGCACCGTGATGATGAAGATCGCCACGGCGACAGGTGGCGACAGTCCAGTATCGATCATAGGTTCCAACACTTTTCGGATGAATCTGAAGTCGGTACAGTAACCGAAGACGAGATCATTCGCTTATTCTGTCGGGAGAATCAACGTGCGTGCACCTACCAACTATGCCGGCCCGCGTCGGGAAGAAGAAAAAGAATCGACCATGAGCCAATCACCGGCCAGCAGCCTGTCTCAGGGACCGGCGACGGTGAAGCACATACTCGAGTCAAAGGGCAACGCGATCTATTCCGTCAGCCGCGACGATTCGATGAACAAAGCCGTCGAATTGATGAGCGAAAAACGAATCGGCGCCCTGTTGGTGATCGACGATAATGGTCGCCTTGAGGGCATCCTGTCGGAACGCGACATTGTGCGCAAACTCGCCGAGATTCCCGGCCATGTGCTCAAACAAAAAGTCGATGCGCTAATGACCACGCGCGTGCAATCGTGCTCACCCAATCATCAACTCTTGGAGGTTCTGAAAGTGATGACCGAGGGGCGTTTTCGCCACATGCCAGTGATGGAAAACGATCACCTGCTCGGCATTATCACGATCGGCGATGTGGTGCATCAACGTCTGGGCGAACTGGAACACGAAGCGATCAAGATGAAACAGATGATCGTCGGTTGAGATGCGCACGATTCGGGTCTGACAACGCGCGTCCATATCCATGTCGTCTGCGCCGCGCAGCGCGACGGCTCCCTCGACGTGTTAGAGTCGATCAATAAAAAAAGGCGACCGGTCGGTCACCTTTTTTTGGTCCCTCAATCGTCTTCGTTAACGTTTGCGACACACCTTCGATGCGTCCATAACGTCGGGTCTTACCAAACTAGCTCGATGACCAAGTCCCAACCGTCAACTGCGGGAACTGACCATCAAATCGGGTGATCGACAGCACGCTGGCACCGTCGTCAAGATTGATCAGCTCCAACGTACGCCCAGTGTTCGGCCAGGCGATGTTGAGATGCCCCGCTTCATCGATCGACCACGTAAACGCGGTCTGCTGATCACCACTGGTTGAAAAGCCAACACCATCGGTCTGCAGTGTCAGCCGGTCATTTACATTGCGCGGATCGGCGAACTGACCGACGACCGCCGCCTGGGCAAACGCACCACCAAAACCGTACTTCGTCACGGTCGACGCAATGCGTGGCTGATTGCCTAACGAGTTGTCGGTAACGATCTGCAAAGAGCGATCGGTGCTGCTCAACAGGGTGAGTGTGTCGCGAGAGTCGTTAACGTCAAAGTAACGCAGCTCAATCGCGCCAGACTCGGTTATGGACCAACTCGGAATCGTAGAAAACGCCTGGTCGGCAAAATAATCGACCAGCGCCGTGCCCGTGCCGAACATCGCATAGATGTAGCGATTTTCAGACGACACATAGACCCCTTGCGCGTCGTCAGCCGAGAACAGCAGCGTCGCATGACCGTCGGTCAGCAGCTTCGCTTGCGCTTGTGCCAGTATTCCTGGCGACAACAGCTCGACATCACTCTCAAAGGTTGATGTGCCTGCCGCGATGGAACGCGCCAATGCCAATGTATCGGCGTAACCACTTGGCAGGGTATTACCACCCAGATTTTCGACAACAATCTTGATGGCCGAGGCCAGCTCCAATAACTCGGTCGCGTCAACTTGCGACGACAGCGAAACAAATTCGTCAAATGACTCTACGTTCCCGTCCAGTGCCAGACGCTCGGTAAGTACTTGCTTGGCCGTCGTGATATTCGTGATTTTGACACTATTGACCACGTCATTCCGCGCCAGCTCGACACAGCCTTCAAACGTGTCCAGTGTTGCCGTCAGTCGCACACCGTTGGCCGCATCATACGCCGTGCCTTTGACCAGGGCACTTGGGTTTTGCGAATCGATACGCACCTGAAATTCACCGAGGGATCCGGTGGGCACACTACTGCTAAACTCGGTATTGCCGACCGAAATCATAACGTCGGCGTTGACAATCGGGTCATCGGTAACCAAACCGCTCAAGGTAAGCGCGGTCACTGTCTCTCCCGTCGGGATGTTCGCCTCGCCTGTCGCTGGAAGTTCCGTTCCGGAACCGCCGCAGCCGACGAGCAAGAAGCTCCCCACCAGCGCCACAGCCGCGCCCCGATTCAATGAGCAATTCATCTCTGTCTCCTTGACACCTTTGGTGCCGTATTGACAGCGAGCACAACCGCACATGCGTGTATGGGCGGCGGACTCGTTGCTACACTCGTTCAGGACAGATTGGCGCAGGCCGGTGGATGACTCCGGGTCTCAGTTTTACCCAGAGGGTCTCGGGTGACGAGGCAGTATTGGCCACATCACGCATCGAGACAGTGTCACTGGCAACCCCGCTGTCGGCGTTTGCCGACCGGTGGCTTTGCGTGGCCTTGTCGCAACGGCCTTGCCCTGATCAGTGAGCGAGCGAGCGTGACTCGCTGCTGCCTCATCGTTCTGTTGAAATTAGACCCTCACCGACGCCCTACTTCTGTGAACCACGTATCAATAAGACGCGGTTAAATGCGCGTTGAGAGCCAATTTGGCGGGGTATTGCGCAATAGTGAGAAGTCACCTGACCGGTCACAAAAATTCGTATTCCAGACGGTAATTTGACAGAATAAGGGTGGATAAAGTGCTGCGCTGACGAGAGCTTACGCCAGTCCTTCGCGGGTGTGTAAGCCCGTCTGGCGAACAGCCTGGTAGACCTGTTGGCAAATCAGCTCAATCAAGCTTTGGGGAGCTTGGACGCTATGGGTTACGCGAACAACAATAAACACTACCAACACGGCCTGGTTGCCGCCTTCCGTGCCGGCTTCGCCTGCGCCTTACTTGTGGTGTCGCTGTGCGTCGGCATCACCGCACACGCTGCGCCGTTTGTTCTAGACTGGGACACCGAAACCTGGTTACCCGAAGGCAACACCAACCTCTCCCAAACGTACACGGTGGGCGGCCGACCCATCGTCGTCACATTTGGCGGCAACACGCCATTTCTTGACCAAACACCGGGCTTTACATCGCCAGCACTGAGCAGCGTCAATACCGGCGGATTGAATCCCGCGGAACAAAGTCTAGCCGTCTCGACTAATTATTTGGATAACACCGACAACGCCGTAACGGTGACGTTTGATCTCTCCGCGTTTCGCGGTGGCGTCTCCGATCTCTCGTTTTCGATTTTCGATCTCGATTTTGCTCCTGCGTTTATTGACGAAGTGACGGTCACGGCTACCCTCACGGACGGCTCCATCGTCGATCCCACAACGTTAACGGGATCACCGGCGAACACCATCACCAACAGCAACACGATCACCGGAACCGGTCCGTCGCCGACGACCAGTGCAAACGGCAACGCCACGTTCGCGTTTGGGCAGAGCGGTATCACGCAAATTAACTTGATCTATCGCAACGTGACCGCGGCTGTGCCTAATTTTCAGTGGATCCATATTCACGACGTCAATTTTCAAGCCGCGCAAGCCGATATTTCTCTGATTAAAGATGTCGACAATGCAACACCCAGCGTAGGCACCGACGTCACGTACACCATCACCGTCACCAATGATGGGCCCGATGTCGGTACGGGATTGGTGGTTACCGACCAACTTCCCGCCGGATTGACGTACGTCAGCGACAACGGCGGGGGCGCTTACGACAACCTTACCGGCGAGTGGACCATCGGCTCACTGCCGGTCGGCGCGAGCACCAGCTTACAAATTACCGCAACCGTAAATGCCACCGGGCCGTACGACAATGTGGCGGAGCTGACCGAAGCCACGACTGACGACCTAGACTCGACCCCGGGGAATAACGATCCGACGGAGGACGATCAGGACAACGCACTCATCACGCCGCTCACTCAGGCGGATTTGAGCCTCGACAAAACGGTCGATCAACCGGAACCGCTTGTGGGTGATAACGTCACGTTTACGCTCACATTAACCAACGATGGGCCCGCCGACACGACAGGCGTGACTGTCGCCGACACGCTGCCGAGCGGCTTTCAGTTCGTGTCGTCCACACCCTCGGTTGGCAGTTACGACGATGGTACCGGCATCTGGACCGTGGGCGCACTGGCCGCGGGCGCTGTAGAAACACTGCAAATAGTCGCCACGACGCTCGCAACCGGTGACCACACCAACGTAGCGGAGGTCGCCACGTCCGATGTATTCGACCCAGACTCCACACCCGGCAACAACGACCCCTCGGAAGATGACCAATCAAGCGCCGTGGTCACGCCGCTGCTAATTGGCTTGGCCAAAAGTGTGTCAGCTGGCCCCATTAACAATGGCGACGGTACCTTTACCCTTGTTTATTCGCTGATCGCCGAAAACATGGGCGCTGCCGACTTAAGCAACGTGCAGATCGTTGACGACCTCGCTGTCACGTTTGCCGGCGCCGTGTCGTTTACGGTAGACGGCACCAGCAGCGTCGACTTTACGGTCAATCCGGCGTTTGATGGACAGGTCAACACCAATGTGCTGACCGGACTCGATGCGCTGCCTATTGGACAGAACGGCAGCGTGCAACTCACAGTGACCGTCGAGCCGGGCGGCAATTTGGGCCCGTATAACAACACCGCCACTGTGACAGCGACCGGACCGGGCGGTACGCCGGTGACCGATGTGTCACAGCAAGGTGTTGACCCAGACCCAGACAACGATGGCGATCCGCGTAATAACAACGATCCTACGCCGACGAGCTTCGCCGAAAGTCCGATCATCGGATTAGCTAAGCGCGTCAGCACCGTGCCCGTGAGCAACGGCGCGGGCGGCTTCGACTTGTCCTACACAGTGTTCGCGGAGAATCTTGGCGATGTACCGCTGGCGCAGCTCCAGATTACGGACAATATCGCACAGACGTTTGCAGGTGTAATCGATGTCACGGTGAACGCCGTGACCAGTGCAGACTTTACCATCAATCCAAACTATGACGGCACCCTGGAACAAAACCTCCTGCTGGGAACCGATACCCTCCCCGTCGGTGGCAGTGGTGAACTGGTTATCGATGTGACCGTCACGCCGGACACCAACTTGGGCCCGTTCGACAACACCGCCATCGTGAGCGGCGTGTCGCCGGCCGGCACCCCTGTTAGTGATCAATCCACCGACGGCGCACTGACCGATCCCGACGGTGACGGCAACCCGGGTAACAACTCCGTTCCGACCCCGGTGAGTTTCAGTGAGAACCCGGTGATCGGTACAGCCAAAGTGGTTACAGGCACGCCCATTAACAACGGGGATGGCACGTTCTCCGTGAGCTACGACATCCGCGTTGAGAACTTTGGCGATGTGCCTTTATCTGGCGTTCAAATTACCGATGACTTCTCCGCCACGTTCCCAGCACCGGCTGTATTCGCCATTCAATCGGTGACCAGTACCGACCTCGCGGTCAATCCCGCCTTCGATGGCCGGGCTGATACGAATCTACTGCTGGGCAATGATCAGCTCGTGGTCGGCAGCAGCGGCACCGTCAGTGTGGTCTTGCTGATCACACCCGGCGATGCGCTGGGCACCTTCAACAATACCGCGGTCGGCAGTGGCACAAGCCCTGTCGGCACGCCTGTGCAGGACGATTCAAATGACGGCGTCGACCCCGACCCGGACAACGACGGCAACCCGCTCAACAACAACACACCCACGCCGGTCACACTGGCTGAAGCACCCGCAATCGGTTTGGCGAAACGGGTAACCGCTGAGCCCGTCTTCAATAACAACGGCACATTCACGTTTAGTTACACGATGGTGGCGACCAACTTTGGCGACGTCACGCTCAACGCCATTCAGATTACCGATGATTTGGCCACGGTATTCGCCCAGGCGGGCAGCATGGTTGTGAACGCCGTGAATAGCGCGGATTTCTCGGTCAATAATGCGTTCGACGGCAATACCGATACCAATCTGCTCAGTGGCACCGACTCGTTAGCCCCAGGCGCCAGTGGCGAACTCACCGTGACCCTCACTGTTGCACCAGGCACTTTTGGTGGTCCTTACCTCAATACAGCAATTGCCGAGGGCACCTCCCCGGGCAACGCCACTGTCAACGATACCTCTACTGACGGTATTGATCCCGACCCCGACGGCGACGGCGATCCGGGTAACAACAGTGATCCCACGCCCGTGTCATTCGCGCTGCCTGAAATCGTGGTGAGCAAACGCGCCGATCCCACGTCCACAACGGTGGGTGGTCTTGTGCGTTACACCGTAACGGTCGAGAACCGAGGCGGCGCAGCGCTTAACAACATTACGCTACAAGACTTGATCCCCGCTGGATTTACGTACGCGCAAGGTTCGGCCAGTTATGTCGGCAGCGGTGATCTCGAAATCAGCGGCCAGCGTCCGGTAAATTTCGGCGGCATCGACTTGGCCGCAGGCGAATCGGGCACCCTAACCTACGTCCTGCGCGTGGGTGCAGGTGTCGTGCAAGGTGACTACCCCAACATCGTCACGCCGTTCGCTCTTGATGAACCGGTAGGCAATTCCGCCACCGCCACGGTGCGCGTAACGGCCGATCCTGATTTTGAAGAAACCACCATCATCGGCAAAGTGTTTGCCGACCACAACGAAGACGGGTATCAAGATGAGAACGAAGTCGGTATACCTGGCGTTCGGCTGGCTACCGTTGAAGGCCTCATCATCGAGACCGATGCGGAAGGACGCTACCACATTGCAGGCGTGGAAGGCGGCTTCCGCGAGCGTGGACGCAACTTTATCGTAAAGGTTGACCCAGCTACTCTGCCACCCGGCAGCGAATTCACCACCGAGAACCCGCGCGTCAAACGCATCACACAAGGTCTGCTGAATCGCTTTGACTTTGGCGTCAAGATGCCGGCCATCCAAACCGAGCGTGTGGGACGCGTTAAAGTGAAACTGGCCGAGATCTTTTTCCAGCCCAACTCCGCGGAAGTGAACCCCGAGTTCGCCCCCGCCATTGCAGAGCTTGCGCAGCTTCTTAAAGATCACGGTGGCGGCATTTTGTACATCGACGGCAATGCCGATCCGTGCGGACCACCCACACCGGCAAGAACCTATTCGGAAACCGAAACGCTGAGCTACTCGTTCACACCCAAATTTGGCGTACGCATCGCGGCGCTTAGCGACGCCGATAAAGCCCAAATCGATTCGGAGCTCGCTTCGTGGCGTGGCGCCAAAGACGTCTCTATTCTGTCGATCGGTCACACCTCTACGGTGCGCATCGCGCCGGAGAATCGACACGAATTTGCCGACAACTACGTGCTCGGTCAGGCCCGCGCCGAAACCGTCGCTGGCTACGTGCGCCGCTCACTGGGGCTTGACACATCCAGCGTGCAAGCCATTAGCCGGGGACCCGATGAACCGGTGGCCACTAACGCTACCGCCGAAGGCCGCGCAAAAAACCGGCGCGTGGAACTGATAATGAGCGGCGCCCGACTCAGTGCACTGGTCGAACCACCCCGTCAACCCGACTGTGATGCGCTGTTGGGCAAGCGTCGTGCTGATCGAGTTTGGCAGCAGCTACAGCCGCTAATCGGCGACGATCTTATTAACCAAGTCGACGTTCTGCCACATCCGCCGCCTCAATAAGTCGGTCGCAGCGCCCTCTCACGTTAAGTAGCAGGCGCGGCGCCTAGTCGTCGTTGCGTGACACCGGCTGGAAGAACACTTATTGGTTGGGTTGCGCCGCGACTCGCTCAGCAAACTCCATGGCCATCTGATCAATCTTTGGCATTAGATCAATCATCTGCTGTTGAGTCAGTTTGCTGACTTCCTGCATGATAATCGGCATTCTCTCTACCGTGAGCTGACCCACAGGCGTCTTATAAAACTCAACAATCTGATAGATTTCTGTTTCAGAAAACGCCTTTGCGTAAATTTGCACCATGGGCTCTTTCATTGCCTCATAACTGATCATTTCTCGAATAAGATCGCTAATATCGAGAATAAAAAGATCAAACTCCTTCCTCATCTCCTTGGTCATCTCGAACTCGCCGCCAGCCGACTGGCGTAGTCCAACCTCGACCATCTCTTTCATTTGCGCATGAACGGCGTCTTCAGACTGAGAAAGAAGCTGTTCGGTTTGGGTGATCTCCAGTAGTTGGATGATTGCAGCCCGATGCGACGTGTCGACTGCCGCGGCCTGGAACGTGATCGCTAGGCAAAAAAGAATACAGAGTCGCGTTTTTTTAAAAAAAAAA